>CAIXQT010000094.1 GCA_903921665.1 uncultured Opitutia bacterium | reverse complement strand
GGCCTCCTCTCGGCCGTCAACATCACGGCGCTTTCCGGCTTCAAGGTCGGTACTTATTCGCTGATCGATTACAGCGCCGCGGGCGCTTCCCTCAGTGGCAGCTTCGACACGTCCTTCGTCGGCGCCGGCGTCCTCTACCCGGTCGCCCCGAGCTCGAAGTACTTCCTCACGGTGCAGAACAACACCGTCGACAAGCGCATCGACCTCCTCGTCCAGGCCAATACCTCCGTGGTCTGGTCCGGCCTCGGCGACGGCAATTGGGATATCGTCCCGGCCGCCGGCACGAAGAACTGGCAGAACCTCGGCGCTTCGCCGACGGACTACACCGATGGTTTCGACGTGGTGTTCAATGACGCCGCGACCAATACCGCGGTGACTCTCGTCAGCGCAGTCCGTCCGCTCTCCGTGACCGTCAGCGGCACGAAGAACTTCACCCTCGCTTCGTCCGTCGGCAGCGGCTTCGGCATCAAGGATAACACCACTTCGGCTTACACCGGCGTGACCACCGTCGCGGGCTCCAAGGTCCTGACCTTGCTCGATACGGCCGGCTTGACTCCGGGTATGACGATCACCGGCGCCAACATCGACGCCGGCTCCGTCATCGACACCGTCGATAGCGCCACCCAGGTCACGTTGACGAAGAACGCGCTGCTCGACGGCACGACCAACGACCTCATCGGTTCCACCAAGCCGACGCTCACCAAGCTCGGCACGGGCACCCTGACCATCAATACCGCCGAGAGCACCTACAGCGGAGCCACCTACCTCGTGGCGGGCACCATCG
Source organism: uncultured Opitutia bacterium (assembly GCA_903921665.1). GTDB lineage: Bacteria > Verrucomicrobiota > Verrucomicrobiia > Opitutales > UBA953 > UBA953. Next base: position 4,845 of record CAIXQT010000094.1, on the reverse strand, counting down.
TCGTCGGCGCCAACAGCGCCTTCGACGGCCTCTCTGGTCCCTTTGGTACGGGCGTGATCAACCTCAACGGCGGCGTCCTGAAGGACAACGGCACGGCCATCCAGATCTACAACAACGTCGTGGTCGGCGGTAACGTCACCTTCGATTCGACCAACTCGGCCTCCGGCACCCTGACGTTCAACGATTTCGCCCAGCTGCCCCAGCCGACGACCTTCGCCCTCGGCACCACCTCGACCCTCACGGTCAACAGCACCACTTACCTCAGCCTCGGCGTCACCGGGGCAGGGCAGGGCTTCACGAAGGCCGGTACGGGCGAACTCGTCCTCGGTTCGTCCTCCAACACGTACACCGGCCTCACCACGGTCAATGCCGGCAAGCTCACCATCTCGGGCAACATGCCCTCCGGTAATGCGCTCACCGTCGGTGCCAGCGGTACGGCTGACTTCACCAACACCTCGACCACGTTGGTCCTTGGTGCCGTCGCGAACAGCGGCGTGGTGAATTTCAACGCGGTTTCCCAGGTCTCCACCCTCACCGGTGCGGCCAACGGCGTCGTCAACCTGGTTGCTTCCGCCAGCTTGAAGGTGAACAACGGCAACTACCTCGGTCGCATCCGTGGCACCGGCAAGCTCACCAAGGACGGCGCGGGTTCCGACAACCTCGTCTTGGTGAATAACGCCAGCGACTTCACCGGCGGCGTCGACTTCAATGCCGGGACGATTTCCCTCAGCTCCGGCACCGTGCTCGATTCCGGTTCCCAGACGATCCTGACGGGGCCGCTCGGCACCGGCCTGATCAGCGTCGGCACCACCGGTGGCACGATCTCGACCGGCGGCGGCAGCCAGACCTTGCACAACAGCCTGACGCTGAGCGGCGACCTCGCCGTCTCCGGCTCGGGCCTGACCTTCAGCGACGCCGGCCTCGGCACCGCCTCGACGATCAGCTTGGCTGCGGCTACCACGGTGGCCTTCAACGCGTCGGCCAACCTGACGCTCGATCAGGTCATCGGCGGCACCGCCGGCCTGAACAAGACGGGTAGCGGCGTCCTGACGCTCGCCAAGTCCAACAACGCCTACTCCGGCGTCACCACCGTCACCAACGGCATCCTCGCCGTCGCCAGCCTCGGCGATGCCAACGACAGCCTCGGTAGCTCCAGCACCGCGGCCACCAGTCTGACGATCAATAACAACTCGACCCTGCGTTACGTCGGCACGGGCACGTCGACCTCGTCCCGCCTCTTCACGGTCGGCGTCGGCGGCGCGACCTTCGAGAACAGCGGCACCGGCACGCTTGTCATGAACGGCACTGGCGCCATGGCCTGGGGTGGCACGGCTTCGGCCCGCACGCTCACGCTCACCGGCACCAACGCCACGGGCAATTCCATCGCCGCGCTCATCTCCGACAGCGGTACGACCACCAACATCACCTCGATCGTCAAGAACGGCGCCGGCACCTGGGGGCTCCTGTCCGCGCTCAGCACGTTCACCGGTGTGACGTCGGTCTCGGGCGGCATGCTGCAGGTCGGCACGCTCGCCGATGGCGGCGTCGTCAGCAGCTTGGGTAAGGCGACCAACGTCGCGACCAACCTCAACCTCTCCGGTGGCGGGACGCTGCAGTGGGTCGGTTCCACCAACCAGAGCTCCAACAAGCTCTTCCAAGTCAATGTCAGCGGCGGTTTCGAGGCCTCCGGTTCTTCCGGTGCGGTCTTGAACATGACCAATACCGGCGTCATCCGGCCCAGCTCGGGGACGTCCTCCACCCTCGTCCTCGGCGGTTCGGGGGGCACCTTGGCTGACCCGAATATCCTGGCCGGCCAGCTGGCCGATAACGGTGCGGGTCTCCTCAGCCTGACCAAGACCGGCACGGGCGTGTGGAAGCTCACCAATGCGACGAGTAACTTCGGCGGTGTCGTCACCCTCGGCGGCGGCAAGCTGGTGGTGGATTCTCTCAGTGCCCCTGGCTCGGCGGGCGTGCTCGGCTCCAGCTCCGCGACCCCGACGAACTTCATCTTCGGTGGCGGCACGCTGACCTACCGCGGCACCGGCTTCAACTTTGACCGCCTCTTCCAGCTCGCCGCTGGCGATTCGGGCATCGAGTCCTCCGGCACGGCCGCCCTTAATTTCAATGGCACCTCGACGGTCGGCACCACTGGCGCCACCTCCTCCGCCCGCAGCCTCACCCTCGGAGGCACCTACCTCGACAGCGCCAACCTCATGGCACTGACGTTCGCCGATGCTGGCACGGGCCTCACCTCGCTCATCAAGGCCGGACCCGGCACCTGGACTCTCTCGGGCGCCAGCACCTTCACCGGTGGCGTGACCCTCGAGAACGGCGTGCTCAACGTCCTGACCGCGACCGCCTCCAGCGGCGGCCTCGGTAACGGTTCGACCGCCACCAGCGTGGTGCGCCTCGGTAACGCCAACAGCACGGGTGACGTCACCCTCGCCTTCGGTTCGACCGCCGGATTGTACGCGGCCAACCCTGTGGTCGTCTCCGACCTCCTCGGCGCCAACTCGGCTAAGATCTCGTTCGGCAACACGACCGGCATTTCCACCTTGGCCGGCAACATCACCCTCGGCGCCACCGCCAACACCGGTAAGTCGCTCACGCTGACTGTCCCGGCCGGCGGCACGCTCGCGGTCTCGGGCAAGGTCCAGGCCAATGGCACGGATACGACCGCGGGCGTCAACCTCGTGAACTCCACGGGCAGCGGCAACGCGACCGTGAACTTCTCCAACGGCAACACGCAGGCCGGTTTCACCACCGTCAACGCCAATACGACGCTCGTCATCTCCGGCAGCCAGAGCCCGACCAAGAGCGGCCTGGGCGCGAACGCACTCTCGAATGTGGTCAACCTCGCCGGCGGTACGCTCAAGTACCAGGACAACCGCTACGCGGCGGGCCTGCAGGAAGCTTACATCCGCAGCGCGATGGATAAGACCACCGCGTTCGAGTCGATGACCCTCTTCGGAGTCACCAACCGCCCGCAGATGGGCTACGTGAACACCGCCAGCACGGCGGCCCGTACCACCCTCACCAATACGGCCTGGGGTACGAACGAGACCTGGGCTTATAAGGGCCAGGTCTATATCCCGACGACGACCACGGCGATCTCCTTCGCCAAGAGCATCGACGACGCCGTCTGGGTGAAACTCGATGGTAACGTGATCCTCGACGACGGCAGCTGGCAGACCCTCACGGGCACCGGCGCCCGGACGGTCGACTCCGGCATCAACGGGTCCGGCTGGCATAACATCGAAATCCGCTTCGGTAACGGCGCCGGCGGCGCGGGTGCGCAGGCCCAGGGTACGGGTTGGACTACGACCTTCGGCTTCGGTGTCTCCGGTATCCTCGGCAAGACGCTCGACACCGCGACGACCGCGGCCAACGGCAACAACTACACGACCCTCCTCGATTCCGGCGGCACGGTGCTTCGCTTCGACAACGGCATGCCCTCCTCGCTGACGTTGCAGAACACCATCAACGTCACGGCGAACAGCACCTTCGACCTCGGTGCCGACATCCCGGCCATCACCTACGGCAAGCTGATCCTGAATAACAGCGCGCTGACCACCGCCGCCACCGGCGCCTCGGTCGCCACGTCGCTGTCCTTCGGCTCCACGACCGCGATCGGCACGGCCGAGATCTCCAACGTCGCCAACGGCACGTTGAACCTCGGCGCGCTCGACGATGCCGGCACGGCCGCTTCGCTGACCTTCACGGGAGCGGGCACGGTCGTCATGAACACCGCCGCGACCTCCCTGGTCGCCGGCTCGGTCATCGGCGTCACCGGCGGCAAGATCGTCTCGAGCGAGGGCACCGCCCTGGCTAACGCGACGGTCAACGTCGGCGCCTCCGGCCTCTTCGAGGTCGCTGCCAGCCAGTCCTTCGCCGGCCTCACGGGTTCGGGTAGCGTCACGCTCAATGGCTACAGCCTGAGCATCGGTGCGGCCGACAACCTCAGCACGACCTTCTCGGGCGTGCTCAGCGACGGCACCGCGCCCAGCGGCCTGACGAAGACCAACAACGGCACGTTGACGCTCTCGGGCGCCAACACCTTCACGGGTACGCTCGCCGTCAACGGCGGTACGCTCCAGTTCGGCAGCGCCACGGCGGCCGGCACCACGGCGGCCGGCACGACGGTGGCGGTCAGCGCCAAGGTCGACTTCAACGGCCAGACGGTGGGTAACGAAGCCTTCGCCCTCTCCGGCGAGCTGACCAACACCTCCGCCACGGGCGCCAGCCTCGCGGGTACGGTCACCCTCAGCGGCACCGGCACGGTCTCGGCCGATGCCACCATGTCGCTCACCCTCGGCGGCGTGGTCACCGGTACCGGTGCCCTGGCCAAGACGGGCGCGGGCACGGTCGTCCTCAACGGCGCGAACGACTTCTCCGCTGTCGCTACGGTCTCGGACGGCACGCTCCAGCTCGGCCACCTCACGGCGCTCGGTTCGACCGCCGCCGGCACGACGGTCGACGCCACGGGCACCCTCGACCTCAACGGACTGGCGATCGGCGCCGAAACCATCGCGCTCTCGGGCTCGCTCACGAATTCCTCCGCTACGGCGGCCAGCCTCTCCGGTGCGGTCACGCTCGGTGCCGGCACGGCCACCCTCGCCACCAGCGCGGGCTCGCTGACCCTCACGGGCGGCATCGATGTCGGCAGCTACACCCTGGCCATCGATGGCTCGGGAGATGTCACGGTCTCGGGCAGCTCCGGCCTCACCGGTACGGGTCTCGTCTCCAAGACCGGCGCAGGTAAGCTCACCCTCAACGCCGCTTCCACGGCCGGCTTCGACATCATCGACGGCGGTCAGGTCGACGCCGCGGGTGCGATCAACGTCG
>CAIXQT010000093.1 GCA_903921665.1 uncultured Opitutia bacterium | reverse complement strand
TTTGGTAGAGTTTTTGGTAACGTTGGGCCGACCAGACCCAGCCAAAGCCCCCTTTCAGGCCCGCCCCTGATTCGTAAAGCACGCAAAGTCCGTCAGTTCGGATTTTGCGGCAAAAAGTGGCGGAGAGGATGGGATTCGAAGTCAGACTTTGCTTCTGTATGTCGTTGTACTTCAACGACCGAGCTTTTTTGCGGACAGTATGCGGACAAGTTAACTGCCAACTCTGCTAATTTACCCGGCCGACTTTAGCGCACAAGAAGAATGTGACGCAAATCGGACGCGTTCACATAATCCAGACGAACATCGACAAAAAAGCCCCACCCTCATGCGACTAGGCAGAGGATGGGGCTTGGTGCGACGAGACTTGCTCAGCCCTGCGAGATGGTCGGGGACTCCGGATCCTCACGTTCGCCGTGCACCATGCGGTAGAGCACGGGCAAGGCGACGAGCGTAAGCAATGTCGAGCTGATGATGCCGCCGATGACGACGGTCGCCAATGGACGTTGCACCTCCGAACCGGCCCCGGTCGCCAAGGCCATCGGGATGAAGCCCAGGCCGGCGACCAGGGCGGTCATGAGCACGGGGCGGAGCCGCGTGAGGCAACCTTCCTCGATGGCGACATCCAGCGAACGGCCTTCGGCCCGCAGCGAACGGATGAAGCTGATGATGACGAGCCCGTTGAGCACCGCCACACCTGAGAGCGCGATGAAGCCCACCCCGGCGCTGATCGAGAACGGGATGTCGCGCAGGCAGAGAGCCGCGACGCCGCCCGTGAGCGCGAGTGGCACGCCGCTGAAGACGAGCAGGGCGTCCTTGACGCTGCGAAAACTCGCGTAGAGCAGGCCGAAGACGAGGAGCAAGGCGGCCGGGACCACGATCTTGAGGCGATTGCTCGCCGAGATCAGCTGCTCGAAGGTGCCACCGTATTCCACCCAGTAGCCCGGAGGCGTGACGTCGGCTTCCTTGACGCGACGCTGGGCCTCGGTGACGAACGACCCAAGGTCACGTCCGCGCACGTTGGCCGTCACGACGATGCGCCGCTTCCCGTTCTCGCGGCTGACCTGGTTGGGCCCCTGCGCGATCTCGACCGATGCGACCTCCCGCAGAGGGATGAAGGTACGACGATCGGCAGAGCCGCGGACTGGCAGCGGCACGGGCAGATTACCCAGCGCCTCTACATCGGTACGGATCGATTCAGGCAGGCGGACAACGATGTTGAAGCGGCGATCGCCCTCGAACACTTCGCCGGCAGGCGTGCCGCCGAGGGCCGTGGAAACGACCTGTTGGGCATCCTCAGCTGCCAAGCCGTAGCGTGCGAGCGCCTCGCGGTCGAGATGGACGGTAAGCAACGGCAAGCCGGTGGCCTGCTCGACCTTCACGTCTGCCGAGCCCGGTATCTCCTTGAGGATAGACTCGATGCGCTTGGCCGAACCGAGCATCACGTCCAAGTCGTCCCCGTAGACCTTGACGGCCACATCGGTACGCACGCCTGAGATGAGCTCGTTGAAGCGCATCTGGATCGGTTGGGTGAACTCGTAGTTGTTGCCAGGGATGGCCTTTACGGCGACCTCAAGCTCACGGACGAGCTGCGCCTTGGACTTGCGAGGATCGGGCCATTGGTCACGCGGCTTCATGATGATGAAGGTATCGGCCACGCTCGGAGGCATCGGGTCCGTCGCGACCTCGGCGGTGCCGATCTTGCCGACGACCTTGTCGACCTCGGGGAAGGCTTTCACGCGTGCCTCGAGGACGGACTGCATCTCGATGGCCTGGGAGAGGCCGGTACCAGGGATACGTAGGGCATGGAGGGCGATGTCGCCCTCGTCCAGGCTGGGCATGAACTCGCTTCCGAGGCGGGTGGCCGCGGCCAGCGCCACGACGAGGAGCGCCACGCTGGCGGCCACGACCGCGCCGCGAGCCTTCATCAGCGCCCTAAGGAGGGGCAAATAGGCGGCCTTGGCGCCGCGTACGGCGACATTCTCATGCTCGGAAACCTTACCCGTGATGAAGATCGCCACGGCGGCAGGCACGAACGTCACGGAGAGAATCATCGCGCCAAGGAGCGCCGCCACGACCGTGAAGGCCATCGGATGGAACATCTTACCCTCGACGCCGGTGAGGGCGAAGATCGGAACATAGACGATGGCGATGATGAGCTCGCCGAATAGGGTCGCCCCGCGCACCTCGCGGGTGGCCTCGAAGGCGAGGGCCAGCCGCTCGGGCTGGGTGAGCAGACGTCCCAACCTGCCCTGCTCCTGCGCGTAGCGTCGCAGGCAGTTCTCGATGATGATGACCGCACCGTCGACGATCAGGCCGAAGTCGAGCGCGCCCAGGCTCATCAGATTACCGGAGACCTTGTTAGCGGCCATACCCGTGATGGTGAAGAGCATCGAGAGCGGGATGACCGCCGCGGTGATGAGCGCCGCGCGCAGATTGCCCAGCAGCACGAAGAGCGTGAAGATGACCAGCAGGGCGCCTTCAAGCAGGTTGGCCTTGACGGTGCGGATCGTGCTGTCGACGAGGCTCGTGCGGTCGTAGACGGCCCGTGCGACGACGCCCTCGGGCAGGCTCTCATTGACCTTCGCCAAGCGTTCCGCCACGCGGGTCGAGACCTCGCGGGAGTTCTCGCCGACGAGCATGAAGACCGTACCCAGGACGACTTCGCGGCCGTTCTCCGTGGCGGCGCCGTTGCGCAGCTCCCGACCGAGGCCGATTTCGGCGATGTCCGACAGGCGCAGGGGCACGCCGCCACGTTCGGCGACGACCACCCGACCGATATCGGCGATGCCGCCAAGCTGACCGGGCACGCGGATGAGATACTGTTCGCCGTACCGCTCGATGTAACCGGCGCCGACGTTCTCGTTATTGCGGGCGAGCGCATCCATGACGTCCTTCAACGTGATCCCGTGGGCCCGGAGCTTATCCGGCCAAGGCGTGACGTGGAACTGCTTCTCGAAGCCCCCGATGGTGTTCACCTCGGTGACGCCGCGAAGGTTGCGCAATTGCGGACGCACCACCCAGTCCTGGAGTTCGCGCAGGTCCGTCGGCGTCCACTCCTTGCCGTCAGGACGCCGAGCCCCTGGCTTGGACTCGACGGTGTACATGAAGATCTCACCTAGACCGGTCGCGATCGGCCCCATCGTGGGCTGGATCTTAGCCGGCAACTGCGAGCGCACCTGCTGGATGCGTTCGTTGACGAGCTGGCGCGCGAAGTAGACGTCGGTCCCGTCCTCGAAGACGACCGTCACCTGCGAGAGTCCGTAACGGGAGACCGAGCGGGTACCGCTGAGCCGCGGCAAGCCGGCCATGGCGGTC
>CAIXQT010000092.1 GCA_903921665.1 uncultured Opitutia bacterium | reverse complement strand
CTGAGTACCGCGAACTGATGGCGCTCGTCGAAGAGCTCCGCGGCATCCTCTCCAGCGAGTCGAAGCTGCTCACCCTCATCAAGAAGGAGCTGCGCGACGCCGCCAAGAAGCACATCGGCCCCCGTAAGACCAAGGTGAACGCCCAGGAAGGCGATCTCTCCATGGAAGACATCGTCGCCAACGAAGGCTGCGTGGTCACCGTCTCGCACGCGGGCTTCATCAAACGCACGCCGGTCGCCCAGTACCGCCTCCAGAAGCGCGGCGGCAAGGGCACCAAGGGCGCCGAGCTCTCCAAGGCTGCGTCCGACGACGACAGCGACTTCATCGAGCACCTCTTCACGGCCAATACCCACGACCACATCCTGTTCTTCATGAACAACGGTCGCGTGTACGTCGAGAAGGTCTACGAGATCGAGGAAGCCAACCGCGCCTCGCGCGGCAAGTCGATCGCTCGCCTGCTCGACCTCAAGGACGACGAGAAGCTGGCCGCGATGGTCTGCGTCTCGAACTTCGAGGAAGGCAAATTCCTCATGATGTGCACCGCCAACGGCACCATCAAGAAGACCGAGATCTCGAAGTACGCCAACTACCGCAAGGGCGGCATCATCGGCATCAACATCGAGCACGGCGACCGCCTGATCTCCACCAAGCTGACCAACGGCGATAACGAGGTCGTGATGATCTCGCAGTCCGGCATGTCCATCCGCTTCCACGAATCCGATGTCCGCTCCATGGGCCGTGACACGACCGGCGTGGCGGGCATGAAGCTCGACACGGGTGACCAGGTGAAGGCGATGGAAGTCGTCGACCCGGCCTGCACGCTCCTCGTCGTCGGCATCGACGGCATCGGTAAGCGCACGCCCTTCGACGATCCTGAGACCAAGGAGCCTGTCTATCGTAAGCAGACCCGCGGCGGCAAGGGCGTCATCGCGATCTCCACGGAAGTCGGCGTCGCCGGCGCCCTCAGCGTCCAGGAAGCAGACGAAGTCATGCTCCTCACCAAGGGCGGCCAGTCGATCCGCACCAAGGTGTCCGACATCCGCTGCACGGCGGGCCGCAACACCAAGGGCGTCCGCGTGATGCGTCTCAAGGAAGGCGAGTCGCTCCTCGGTATCTCCAAGGTCGAGCGTTCGGACGAGGAAGAAGAGAACGCCGCCAAGCCGCAGGCCTGAGCCGGCTGACCGGCCAAGCAGAAGGGGCGCCTTGCGGCGCCCCTTTTTTGTGCCCTGATCGGCTCCTTAGGCCTTTTCCAGGGCTGCGATGCACTCGACGTGCCGGGTCTGCGGGAAGAGATCGAACGGACGGACCGAGACGACCTTCCAGCCCTTGGCGCAGAGGTACTTCACGTCGCGGGCCTGCGTGTCGGGCGCGCAGCTGACATAGACGATACGACGCGGGCCGAAGGCGTGGAGCTGGTCGAGGAAGGCTTCGTCGCAGCCCTTGCGGGGCGGATCGACGATCACGGCGGACTCGTGGCCTTCGACGGGGATCTTCTTGAAGATCGATTCCGCGGAGCCGGCGATGAAGCGGCAGTTGAGGAAGTGGTTGAGCGTGGCGTTTTCGGCGGCCTTGCGGGCGGCCTCGGCGCTGACCTCGATGCCGTTGACGGAGTCGAAGAGGCGGGCGCCGGAAAGGGCGAAGAGGCCCGAGCCGCAATACGTGTCGACGAGGTGCTTGGCGCCGGATTCATGCGCGAGCTTGATCGCGTGGCCGACGAATTGTTCGAGCACCGACGGGTTGTTCTGGAAGAACTCGCCGGCGAGGAACTTGAGCTGTACTGCGCCGACCTTCTCGGTGACGACCTGGCGGGAGTCGGTCACGACGCCCTCTTCGCAGTCACGGAAGAGCAGGGTGGCGCCGCGCTCGAAGCGGCCGGGGTTGGCCTTGATGTCCTTGCGGGAGCGGGCGTACGAGGCGTTGATCGCGTCGGTCGCGATCGGGCACTTCGGCACGTCGACGACGCGGCGGGAGGTGCCGGCGGCGAGGAAGCCGATCGGGAAGTCCGCGCGGCGCGGCGTCATGAAGTGCGGCGTGATCTTGGAGCGGTAGCCGTACTGCTTCGGCGAAGGATGGCACGCGTCGACCTTGGTCTTGATGCCCCCAAGGCGCTCGAAGGCCTCCGCGACCTGCTTCTGCTTCCACTCGAGCTGCTGCGGGTAGGCGAGGTTCTGATATTGGCAGCCGCCGCATTCGCCGAAGAGGTCGCAGCGAGGCTGGACGCGATGAGGCGAGGGGACGACGACGCGGACGAGGTCGCCGCGCGAGAAGTTGGCGGCGTTGTGCCAGATGCGGGCCACGACCTTTTCCCCCGCAAGGGCGCCGGCGATGAAGACGACCCAGCCGTCGACGCGGGCGACGCCTTCGCCGAGGTTGGTGAGGCTGGCGATCTCGACCTCGATCTCCTGATGGTAGGTGAACTTGCCCTCCCGGAACTTGGAGGAGTCGGGTTTGCGGGACTGAGGCGGCTCGAATTCGGACATGGCGATAAAGTCCGTCTCCCGGCGGAGAGGTCGAGACTTATCCCTGCCGGAGGCCTATCCTTGCCCTTCGGCGTCCCTTGGTACTCACTTTGTCCGTGTCCGACGAGGTCATCCAGAGCCGACAGAACCCCCGCGTGCAGGCGTTGGCCCGCCTGCGCGACCGTGCCGAGCGCGAAGCCCGCGGCCTGTTCATCGCCGAAGGCTTGCGGGAGCTCTCCCGCGCCATCGAGCGCAAGGTCGAGGTGATCGAGATCTATTTCTGCCCTTCAATGTTCCGTGGCTCCGAGGCCGCCGAACTTGTCACCAACGCCCGGGTCGCCGGTATCGACTGCTGCGAGCTCGGCGAGTCCGCTTTCGAGAAGGTCAGCGGTCGCGAAGGCCCGGATGGCCTGCTCGGCGTAGCCAAGACCTGGGACTGCTCGCTCGATCAGCTCAAGCCTGCGGCCAACCCGCTTCTGTTGGTCGCCGAGTCGGTCGAGAAGCCCGGCAATCTGGGCGCATTGCTCCGCACGGCGGATTCCGCCGGGTGCGACGCGCTCATCGTCTGCGATCCCATCACCGACGTCTTCAACCCCAACGTCGTCCGCTCTTCGCAGGGCGCGCTTTTCTCCATGCCCGTGGCCGTCTGCACGTCGCAAGAGGCCGCCGCTTGGATGAAGGCCAAGGGCGTTCGCTCGCTGGCGACCTCGCCCGCGGCCACCAAGGCCTACTGGGATGTCGATTGTCGCGGACCGGTGGCGTTGCTGCTGGGTTCGGAGAAGGATGGCCTGACGGATTTCTGGCTCAAGGGCGCCGACGAGAAGATCTCGATCCCGCAGGCTGGCCTGTCGGATTCGCTCAACGTCTCCAACGCCGCGGCGATCTGCCTGTTCGAGGCCGTCCGGCAGCGTCGCAAACTGGCATGAACCGCCGTTATCTCATCGCGGCAGTGCTTTGTTTCTGCCTCTCCTGGGCCTGCTGGGCCGCCTACGACTGGAACGGCTTCTATCTCGATCAGGATGGCGTCCTGCACGAGCAGTTCGGGTTCATCCCCTTGGGCTGGCTGTTTGATCTGGTCGGTCTGGTGCTGCTCGTGCTGGCCTGGGTCCGACGTAAATAAGAAGGCCGGGCTTGTGGCCCGGCCTTCTTGAAGGACTGACGCTTGGCTTAGCCGATGGCCTTGGCGACCAGGTCGTCGAGCTTCTTGCCGTCGACAGCGAAGGCGCGGATGCCTTCGGCGGTCTTCTCGGTGGCCATGGCGTCTTCGTTGTGGTGCCAGCGGAATTCCTTCTCGCCCCAGGCCTTGGCGGCTTCGCCTTCCGACTTGGCGGCGGCTTCGTCGAGCACCTTGGGCACCGCGGCGGAGTCCTTGGAGAGCTCGTCGAGGAGGTTCGGGGCGATGGTCAGGAGGTCGCAACCGCAGAGGGCCTTGATCTGGCCGCAATTGCGGAAGGAGGCGCCCATGACTTCGGTCTTGATGCCGTT
>CAIXQT010000091.1 GCA_903921665.1 uncultured Opitutia bacterium | reverse complement strand
GATGGTCATGCGGACCCTGCCGTCCAACGTGAATCGGTACCCGGCGTCGTCCCATTCCACTCCATAGGTATGCCAGAATTTACCGACGGCGGCGTTGTTCTCCTGGGTCTGCGTTTTTTTCTGGCCGCCCGGGTTCTTCCAAGAGACCCCGCTCGTGTAGGCTCGCCCTTTTTCCTGTCCCCATGACGCGAAGATTTCGACGCCCACTTGCGACAGCTTGGTATCTTCTTCGTCGGTGTTATTCGAGAAGATCGAGCAGATGCCGGGCGTGGGGTTGAAGCGAAGGCGGCCCTCGACCTTGCCTTGGCGGAGACCGAAGTGGCGGGATTTCTTCAGCGTGATGCGTCCGGAAAAGTGGGCCTTGTTTTCGGTCCAAGCGGAGATCGACAGCAGGCCCTCCTTGACGGCCAAGGCTTCGTCTGTGCAGTTTCCGCGACCGTACCAGTTGCCAGTTCGGGCTTCCCAGATCTCCGGATCGAGCTTGTCGCCATCGAAGTTGTCTTCGAAGACCAGCTTGTAGTTCGCTTCCTGGGCGCCGGCGACGGCCGCAAGGAGGACGAGGAGCAGGCGGGGCAGGGGCATGCGTTTTCCTATGACGGTAGCGGGTAGCCCGACAAGCCCCATCGCCGCCCGTTCACTTCGTCGCCGGGACGTATTTCCAGGCTTTCACCCAGTCGACCTCGAACGAGGATTTAGACCTGTCCTTCGGGCCGTAGCCTCCCTTCGGGCCGGCGCCTTCTCGGGCTGGCAGGCTGCATCCCAGCTCGATGCCGCGGGGAGTGGCGCTGCCCTCGGCATTTCTGATGGTCATGCGGGTCCTGCCGTCCAAGGTGATGCGATATCCGGAGTCATCCCACTCCACTCCGTAGGTGTGCCAGAACTTGCCGACGGTGACGGTGTTTTTCTGGGCCAGCTCTTTCCTGGGGCCATCCGGGTTTTTCCGGGAGACGCCGGTATGGTAGGCCGCCCCTTTCTCGTATCCGAATGCCACCGCGATATCGATGTTCACTTGCGGCAGGTTGAGGTCATCGGTTTCGGTCTCTTGTGAGAATACCGTGGTCACGCCTGGCGCGGGATTGAAGCGGATTCGTCCCTCGACCTTGCCTTGGCGGCAGGCGAGGTAGTGGGCTTTCTTGATCTTGATGAAGCCGGTGAAATCGAGCTTGTTTTCAGTCCAGGTCGTGATCGATAGCAGGCCGTCTTTGACGTCCAAGGCTTCATCAGTGTAATTGCCGCGCTGCTTATTGCCGGTCCGGACTTCCCAGACCTCGCGGTTGAGCTTGTCGCCGTCGAAGTTTTCCTCGAAGACCAGCTTGTAGTTCGCTTCCTGGGCGCCGGCGACGGCCGCGAGGAGGACGAGGAGGACGCGGAGGAGGGGCATGCGTTTTCCTATGACGAAAGCCGCTGGCCCGACAAGCCTCATCCTTTCTGGCCGGCCATGCTCCCATGGAGGGGGCGTAGCCTATTACTTGATGACAATAAAGCGGGGGTCGGAGCCGGTGATCATCTGCCCGAAGCGACCCCAGTCTCCCGGCAGGAGGGAACGGTCCATGACGACGGTGCTAGGTACGTTCGGCTCGCAGCGGACGGACCAGAGCGGGCGGGCGCTCGTCGGGAGCATGCCGAAGCGGATGTCGCCGATGAGCACGGCGGGACCGTCGACAGTGAAGCTATTCCAGTCCTGCGTGAAGCGGGAGAAGTCGGCGATGATGACGGCCGCGGGTGAGCCGGTCGCGGGCAGGCCAGGGCTGCCCGGGGTCAAAGCCGCGCGATTCTCTCCGACGATCACCTGCGGGTCGGCGAAAGGCATGACGCGTACGGCGGCCGTGTGCCACTTGCCACCTTCGAGCCACACGCAGCGCCAGACGACGAGGTTGAGGGCGGTCGGTTTGACCGCGACGCGCTCGATGCGGTCGGCCATCTGCTGCGACGCGAACCACTGGCGTAGCGCGCTCTCCGCGCGGGCGTGCTGCCAGACGCCGAGCAATGCGTACGTAGCGAACCAGACCAGTCCGTAGGCCGCGAGCCGGGGTGCGCCCTTCTTCCAGGCGAGAATCGCGAGCACCAGCACGGGCAAGGTGGCGAAGAGGTCGATGATCGGCAGGCAATCCCAGGCGTAGCGTCCGTAGTCGAAAGGCCAGAGCAGCATCGTGCCGTAGCTCGTGCACGCATCGCAGAGCACGTGCGACAGCGCCCCCGCCAGACCCGGCAGCAGCAGGTCACGCCAATGGACGTCCGGTCGTCGGCGGAAGAACCAAGCCGAGATCAGGGCCGCGAGGAGCCCCCAGACGGGCGCGAAAGCGAAGCTGTGCGTGAAATGGCGATGCCAGCGGAAGGAGACGAGCGGATCGCCGGCGGAGCGGATGAAGACGTCCAGATCGGGGCCTTCGCCGGCGAGCAGGCCGGCCAGCGCGGCGGCGGGCAGGGAGGCGCCGGCGCGGCGGACGGCGATGCCGGCGGCGATGCCAAGGGCGGCGTGCGTGACGTTATCCATAAGTCGAACTTACGAGCCTCGGCCCCGGAAGGAAGGCGGACTTTCGTTTTTCGGGCCGGATTCGCCAATAGGCTGGAACTCCTCGGCGTTTCCTCCGTCTAATTCTTCACCCCCATGAGACTGCTCTGCTCCGCCTTGGCGCTATGCGCCGCCGCCCTCGGTCACGCCGCCGACAAGGAATACCCGCTCGTCGCCGCCCAGGAGGTCCGTGCCCGCGGCGGCCTGCCGAATTTCTTCCTGAAGGCCCAGACGACCGGTTCGGAGCTG
>CAIXQT010000090.1 GCA_903921665.1 uncultured Opitutia bacterium | reverse complement strand
AGGCGCCAAACTCGTTCACGCTGACCTCAGCTGCTTATCTGTCCCATCGATTGCCTGAGCGGATCCGCCTGCCGAGCGGTAAGTTCCTGCACTGTCCGGCTGAATGGAGGCCAAGGCCATAGGACAGCACGTGGTGCTGCCTCTGCCGAAGTTACAAGGCATTCCGCGTGGCGCATCATCTCATGATGGTGTCGCGAAGGGGCTGGATCTCGGCGTCGTTCATGAAATGATCGAGGAAAGCATGGATGTGCGCGATGAACTCACGATGCTCACGATCGCTGAGGATGTCGCTGAAGGTGATGTTCAGCCTGAAGATGACATCGCCGTTTTCATCAAGCAGGATGGTGCAGGTGTTGAAGATGTCATTGAGTTCGTTGATCGCCTTGAGCTTGGCGGGGGTGGATTTGCCGGTGCCGCCAAAGGCGAACGAGACGACGATACGATCCAGGCCTTTCGGGTTGTTGACCGGTTTATGGGTGATGTGCAGGCCCCGGTCCGTGATGAGGCTGGCGTCCTCCACGACCCGCGGCTCATAGCCGCACTCCCGAAGGAACTCGGTCACCCGGACCGAGGCGACGGCTGTTGATTTCACCGAGCGAAAGTCGAGGTCGGCGGCATGGGCACTGAGTACGCCAAGTAGAAGGGCCAGGAGTGTTTTCATGAGGTGCTTTAATGTATGTGGGTTGGTGTGGAAAGGTGAAGCCGAGGTGGCTCTTCAGGCGCGAGAATCCTCCGTCTTGATGTGAGCCCGCAACTGGTCAGCGCGATTGCGCCAGGCTTGGATGACCTTAGGGGGCTTGGCGGCGAGCTTGGCGCATTCGGCCGCGTGGTCGGCGCAGTCCGTCGCTTCGCCGAGAGTAAAAGCGTATTGGGCGAAGGTGTCCGAGGCGAGAGTCATGGCATTGAATTCTTCTTCAGCTCCATGTGTCAGCCGAACGATCCCCTTGATCCGCAGCGTGGCATGAGCTCCGAAGAGGGGATGGGCCGAATAGGCTACCAGGAAGAGATGATGAAGCGCGCCATACGGGCCCTTGTCCAAGGAGTAGCGCATATAGACCGTCTCGAGAGAGCGCAGGGCTCCTTGAATCGGGTGAAACCGTGCCAGATTCCATTCCGCTTCTTCGAGGTAGGCTTGGGTCACCTTGAGGTCGGGCAAGACCTGGGCCGCAGGAGTGTCTCGGAATTCATATGCCGAGTAATCGAAGGTGTGCATCATCATGTCGGGCGTAGTCCCTCTATGATATCATCCGTGTCCAATGGACGCGAGGGGGCAGGGGTAACGATGCTAATTAGGGGTGGATGTGGCCGCTTCGGGTGGCGGGTGGCTGGCGCGGCCGGAGGCCGCGTGGGGGAACTGCTGGCATGGTGAACTGCTGCGAAGAAGGAGGTCGCCGGGTCGGTGTGAACATTCTATTAGAAACATATTGATTATAGGGAGGGCTGGAATTAGGGTGGGAGCATGGAAAACGCCCCCAAAATCACCTACTGGGCCTGCTGGTGGCGAGCCACCTGGGTCCTGTTCCTAATCGGTTGCGTGTTGGGTTACCTGAATAGCCGTGAAGCCGGCCTGGCGACGGCCATCGGCGCGGGGCTGATCCTCGCTCCGCTGAAGGGGCTTTTCTGGGGCTGGATCTACTGGCTGATCAAGAAATAGGTCTCCCATGGAAGAGCCGCCAAATTGGTATGAGGCGAAGGTGCCCGAGCTGATCGTGGGGGCCGAAGCCGGCGATCCGGATGCGATGTATCATCTGGCGCAACGCTATCGCAAGGGACGTGAGGTGCCCCAAGATCTCCCCCGGGCGGTCGACTGGCTGCTGCGCGCGGCGGACCTCGGCCATGCTCACGCCCAGTCCAGCATGGGGGTCCGATACTACTACGGCGAAGGGGTGCCTAAGAACCATCGCCTGGCGCTGAAGTGGTATCTCAGCGGCGCGGCGAAGAAGGAGCCGGAGGCGCTTTATAACGTCGGCGACCTGTTCGATGATTCCGACGAGATCCCGAAGAACCCGGTCGAATGCTGTGCCTGGATGCTGGTCGCCGCCGCCTACGGTTATCAGACGGCTCTCGATCGCGTCGATCCGTTGGTGAAGCTGATGTCCGCGGAGAACCTGGACCTGACGGCCCGACGCGGCGCGCAGATCTACGCCCGCTGCGAGGAAGGCAAGCCTCTCGACCCATCAGCCTCTTTCCGCGAAGCGAAGCCGCGGGCGCAGACGACGTCGGCCGAGGAGGAAGGCCCATCGCGCCTATCCTTGCTCGTGGAGTTCGCCAGCTACTGCGACCACGAGAACCCGAACAATCTGCTGATGCATGAGCTGGTGCACGGGGACACGAAAGTCTTCGTCCGCGGCGAACATGGGCCGGGAGACCAGACTGACCTCGAGGCCCAGCCTGGGCACACCCTCATGAATTTCGGGTGCCTCGAGCGTCACGCGGACGGGTCCCTGGGCGTACTGGTCTTCACCGATTACCAGAAACTCGTCGATCGTCAGGGCGAAGGCCCATGCCTCACTGTACCCGCGTCGATTATGGTCGAGCAGATGGACCGGCTCAAGGCCACGTCATTCGTCGTCAACGCCGGGACGCCGGCTTGCTATTCAATGAGCCGTCGCCGCCCGCAACCATGAGCCTGCCCGACCTCGACCAAGAACTGGCCGTGCTGGTGACGAAGCTTTATCCGACGCAGCTGATGCGCTCGGCGGATGAAGGGGGCGGCGTGAAGCTGAGCTTCATCGCGAACAACCGTCTGTATCAACTGGAGGTCCAGACGGAGGATACGCCGATGGAGTTTACCCTCTCCGCCGGGACGGAGAACCCATATCTGGAGGTTACTCCGGGGGTCATGCAGGCCTTCATCCGCGAGATGCGCGCCCGATATCCGTCGGCGTATTACGAAGCGCGTGGCCCGCACGGCGCCGATTTCGGAGCCAGCGTGAGCGGCCGTAAGCTATTCGGCCTGCCGCTCGAAGCGGAATT
>CAIXQT010000089.1 GCA_903921665.1 uncultured Opitutia bacterium | reverse complement strand
TAGAGGAACTCGCGGGCGTAGACCACCGTCTCCATCATCATGTAGCTCAGGCCGGTCGCCTTCACCAGCTTCACGATCTCTTCGCACTCGGCGATCGAGGTCGCCATCGGGACCGTGCAGGCCACGTGCTTGCCGGCCTTGAGGGCGGCGATGGACTGGCGGCCGTGGTCGGGGATCGGCGTATTGATGTGGATCGCGTCGACTTCCGGGTCCTTGAGCATCTCCTCGAAGTCCGTGTAGCGCTTCGCGATCTTGTAGCGGTCGCCGATCGCCTTGAGCTTCTCCGGGTTGCGCTGGCAGATCGCGACGATCTCCGCGTTCGGGTGGGCTTGGTAGATCGGGATGAATTCGGCGCCGAAGCCGAGGCCGGCCAGCGCGATGCGAATCTTCGGAGTGCTCATGGGGGTGTGGCTTCATTCAGTCCAATCAGGCGGAAGACGGAAGCCGATTTGCTAGGACGCAACCGACGGGGGCCGTTCGCAAACTTACCAAACAAGAAGGCCGCCCGGGTGGGCGGCCTTCGGTGGGGAAGGGCGGGTCGCTTAGACCTGCTCTTCGATCTTCAGGGCGCGGTAACCGCCGAGGCTCTTGAAGTAGAAGAGCAGCAGCAGGTAGATCGCGGCCATGGTCAGCGGGATGAAGGAGTCGGCCTTCAGCGTGGCGCGGTCACCGGCCTGGTTGGCGGCGACGATGGCCTTCTGGTCGGCGGAACCCTTGTCGCCGGCCTTCTTGGCGGCTTCGAGCTTGTCACCCGCGACGGCGGTCACCGGAGCGAGGAAGAGGAACTTCGATTCCGAAGAAGCCTTGTTGGCGGCGTAGACGGCCGGGGCTTCCTTCTGCAGGGCTTCGCCCGTGAAGCGGTCCTTGGCGTAGCCGAGGCCGGGGCCGCCGATCAGGCCGGCGGAGAGCATGCCGATGCCGCCCATGATGGACATCGCGACGGCGCCGGAGCGCGGGAAGCGGTCGCCGACGACGGCGAGCATCGTGGGCCAGAAGAACGTCTTGCCGAGGGCGTAGATGCCGAGGGCGACGAGCGCGATGGCGAAGCTCTGCATGCCCGAGGCGAGCTGCAGGCCGACGAAGGCGAGGAGGGCCGAGGTGACCAGGATGCCGATCGGGGAGAGACCCAGCTTGGTCTCGATCCAGTGGGCGCAGAAGCGGAGGCCGAACATGATGGCCGAGGTCCAGATGAACAGCATCTTGCCCTGCTCGGCGGTGAAGAGGTTGCCGGTGATGGCTTCGATCCAGCCGTCGGTGCCGAGTTCGACCGCGCCGACGAGGGCGTGGGTGAGGAAGAGCACGAAGAGAAGGAGGGAGCCGATCGCGAAGCGGGTGATGACGCCGACGGCGATCAGGAGGATGCCGGCGAGGTAGAGACCGAGGTTGTCGATGTTGAGCACCGGACCGAGGACGTTACCGAGGAAGATCGAGAGCAGGTAGCAGGCGACGAGCGAGCCGAGGATACCGACGTCCTTGAACATCTCGGAGAAGGAGGCGCCCTTCTCGGCGGCTTCCGACTTCGGGAAGGACTGGCCCATGAACATCACCGCGTAGGCGATGGTCGGGACGAGGTAGAAGGAGAGCTGCGCTTTCCAGCCGAGGCCCAGGACGGAACCGAGGAGGTAGGAAGCGACGGCGCCGACGACCATGCCGAGCGGCCAGGAGGCGTGCAGGATGTTCAGGTAGTGCGTGCGCTGCTTGGGGAAGATCGTGGCGACGAGCGGGTTGGCCACGGCTTCGAGGGTGCCGTTCGCGAAGGCGAAGATGAACATGCCCCAGTAGAGGAAGTCAT
>CAIXQT010000088.1 GCA_903921665.1 uncultured Opitutia bacterium | reverse complement strand
TGGTGGTATTAACAAATCTGAAACACATAATTTCATTCCAACCAACCCGGGACCAAAACTAACAAAACAAGGCACTATTTTAATGATTTTTTTCTTAGTCAACTCTCCTTTTGTAATTTTATTTTTCTTTGGGGCTACTCTCCTTTTATATCGTCGTCGCGAAGGTGGCGAGGAAGACCGTGCGGTCTTGGGCGCCTGATTTCAGGATCAGTTTGATCGAGGAGAAGTTCGCCAGCTCGATCTCGGCGAGGATGACGAGGATGGCCAACGTCGAGAGCGGCACGATCGCCACGGCCGGTCGCGCGAGGAAGAGCGCGCCGAGGATGAAGCCGCCGCAAAGGAGCGAGGCCATCGCGGTCCGGGCGCCGCTGGCGACGTTGAGGGCGGAGCGGCTGATCGAGCCGGAGGCGGCCATGCCTCCCGTGAAGGCGCAGGCGACGTTCGCCATCCCGAGGCCGAAGACTTCTTGGTGCAGGTCGGACGGGCGGCCTGTCTTCAGCGCCGACGCGCGGGCGTTGGCCGTGCCTTCGATGACCACCAACACCGCGAGGGCCAGGGCGGGTGAGAACAGCGTCGAGAGCGTGCGACCGGAGAAGTCGGGCAGGTGCAGGGCCGAGTCCGCCTGGGCGGCCTGGCCGACGTAGGCGACCAGATCGCCGTGGCCTCCTTGGCTGAGGGCGAGATTCTGAGCGAGGATGGCCCCGAAGGTCGCCATGGCGACCGCGCCGAGGATGGCCTTGCCGGCGCCGTACTTCGGTCGGAGCAGGAAGTAGACGATGCCCGTCACGATCGCCAGGCCTAGTTCCGGGTTGATGAGGTGCCGGCCCATGCGCGCGGCTTGCCAGAGCACTTCGGGCAGCGTCTCGCCGAGATGTTCGCCCGGCATGCCGATCGCGATCGGCAGCTGGAGCGCGATGACGCGCAGCGCGGCCGCGGCGATGTAAGCGGAGATGACCGTGCGCGGCACGAAGTCGGCGAAGCCGCTCAGGCGCAGCCAGGAGGCGAGCAGGAGGAAGCCGCCTGTCATCAGCACCAAGGTGGGCAGCGCGGACGCGCGCAGTTCCGGCGTGATCGCGCCGAGCGTCGCGAAGGAACCGAGCAGCAGGGCGGCGGAGGCGTTGGTCGGTCCGGCGGAGAGGTTCGCGGAGCCGCTGAAGAGCGGGGCCACCGCGGCGGCGACGCCGCAACCGACGAGTCCGCACCAGATCGGCAGTCCGGCCTTCATGGCGAAGGCCATCGACATCGGGAACGCGAGGAGCGCGACGTTGAGGCCCGCGATCAGGTCGGCCTTGAAGGTCGGGGCGTCGAGCCCGCGCGCCACGCCGACGATCGGCAGGAACTTCGGGCGGGGCAGGGCCGCGAGCTGGCGGCCGAACGCGCGGAGGGCGGAGAAGAAACTGATGAAGCCGCTGAGCACGGCCTGTTTGTTGCGGGTCGCGGCCGGACCTTCAACCGATTTCGTCGCTCAGTCGAACGCTTCGGGGCTGAGTTGGCCGATGAGCGATTGCTGGAGCAAGCCGAAGCAGGCGTAGCAGGCGAGGGCGTGGCGTTTCTCCGTCGGCAGGGACTCGTCGTCGAGGTCCTCGGCACTTTCGAGTTGCGCGTCGGTGATGTCGGCGAAGACCAGGTCGCGGAGCGCGAGCCGCACGGCGGAGAGGGCGCGGAGGAAGGCGAGCGCCTGGGCTTCGTTAGGAAGCACGATCACGGCCGGGTCGCCCTTGGCGCTGGCGAAGGCCACGGCGAGCAGGCGGGCCTCCTCCGAGGCCTGCGCGGTGAGCGTCTCGACCCAGAAGCCGGCGATCTCCTCGTCGTGGCCGGGCACGTTGGCGCGGTTGACGGAGACGCGGGCGGCGGCGGGCGCGATGAGGCGGAGCAGGTCGGTGAGGACCGTGCGCGCCTCCTGAGTCATGCTGAGGCGGAGCTCAGCCATCTTTCTCGAGGAGGGAATTGAGGTGCCACTGCTGCAGCTCGAGCGCGAGCATCTCGGCGCGCTCGCGGTCGCCGGTCCAGACGGTGGCCCGCCCTTCGGCGTGGATCGCGCGCATGAGCTTCTTGGCTTCGGGTGCGCCGATGCGCAGCACGCTCATGAAGGCGACGACGACGTAGGCCTGATAATTGATCGGATCGTTGAGCACGACGACGTTCCACTTGGGCGCCGCCGAGACCAGCGTCTCAGTCTTGATCTCGGGTTTGAGTTTCGGCTTGGCCATCAGGGCTCAGGTCTGACCGAGACTGTAACGCCTCGCGGAGCTTCCGCAAGCCGTCGATGAGCTCATCCGTGCGAGCCCGGGCCGAGGCTTCGGTGGGCTGGCGTTCGATCTGGTTGGCCAGCCGGGCGAGTCCGCCGCAGGCCATGAGGGAGAGCATGCCTTTGGCTCCATGCGCCTCGCGGCTCAAGAGGTCCGCCTCGGAGGAGTTACGGGCCGCGGTCAGCCGGGCGATGATGTCTTCGGCGTGGCGGAGGTAGGCGCGGGCGGCCGCCCGGAGGTCTTCGGCGTCTTCCGCCTCGGCGGCTTCCAGGTTGGCGGCGAACTCGTCTTCCCGGACGCGGCCCAAGGCGGCATCCTGGCTGGCGGCGAGCAGCTCGAGTTTTTCGAGCAGTTCCGCCCCTCGGACCGGTTTGGCGAGATAGGCGTCGAAGCCGGCCGCCTCGCATCGGGCGCGGTCCAGTTCTTGGGTCATCGCCGTGAGGGCCAGCAAGGAGGTGCGGCGGCGACCGCGGGCGGCTTCTTCGGCGCGAATCGCGGCGGCGACGGCGAGTCCGTCCATGATCGGCATCTGGATGTCCAAGATGCCGACGTCGAATTCCTTGGTCCGCCAGAGCTCCAGGGCGGCGGAGCCGTCGACCGTGGCGCTGACGTCGTGGCCGGCGCGGCGGAGGCGGGCGCTGGCGACCTCACGGTTGACCTCGTTGTCTTCGGCGAGGAGCACGCGGAGGCAGCGGGAGGCGCGGGTGAGTCCGTGGGCGGGTTCGTGTTCGTCCTGGACGGTGGGCTCGGTGCTGAAGCGCGTCCACAGCGCCGTGAGCGTGACGGGGCGGAAGAGTTGGGCTTGGCTCCGGAACTCGACCTCGGAGGAGGTCACCAGGATGATCTGTTCGCGGGGGAAGGCGGGCAGGCGAGGGCTGACATCTTCCGGGAGATCGATGATCGCGCGGCTGAAAGGCCGTTCGGCGGCTTCGGCGGCAGCCCAGAGGGCTTCGGCGTCCTCGTAGGTTTCGGTCTGCTCGCATTCGGCTCCCCAGGTCGCGAGGGACTCGGCGAACCATCGGCGGACGGACGGGTCGCCGGCGACGAGCAGGATGCGCTGCCCCGCGAGCTTGGGCTGAGGCGGCGGGGCGAAGGCGGGGTTAGGCTCGACCATCACCGTGGCGGCGAAGCTCGAGCCGACGCCGACTTCGCTCATCACCTTCATGTAGCCGTCCATCGCTTGCGTGAGGCTGCGTACGATCGTGAGGCCGAGCCCGGTGCCGCCGAACCGTCGGGTCGTGGAGGCGTCGGCCTGCGTGAACGGCTCGAAGATGCTTTCGAGCCGATCGGCGGGAATGCCGATGCCGGTGTCGCGGACGGTGAGCTGGGCCCGGAGCCGGCCGTTACGTTCCTCGAATTCGAGTTCGGCGTGGACGTGGCCGCTCTCGGTGAACTTGACCGCGTTGCCGACGAGGTTGGCGATGATGCGCCGGAATTTGATCGGGTCGCCCAGCACGGACTGGGGAGAGTCGGCCTTCACGAGGGCCGCCAGTTCGACGCCCTTGCGGCCGGCCTGATGCTGGAACTGGGCGGTGACTTCCTCCAGCGCGCGGACGGGGTTGAAGGGGATGTTCTCGATCGTGACGTTCCCGCGGTCGAGGCGGGAGAAGTCGAGCACGTCGCGGACGGTGTCCTCGAGTTCGCTCGCGCAGGACTGGATCTTGCGGAGCACTTCGGGCGAAAGGGGCGCCGCCAGTTCCAGGTTGGTCTCGCAAAGGCCTTGGATGGCGTTGATCGGATTGCGGATCTCGTGCGTGACGTTGGCCACGAACTGCCACTTGGCGGCGGCGACTTCCTCGGCTTTCTCGAGGGCGATACGCAGGCGGTTATGTTCGTCGACCGACTCGGTGATGTTGACCGCGAAGGTGAGCAGCCCGTTGGGCAGGCCGCCGCCGCCTTTGATACGCTCGTGGACGACGCGTACCAAGCGGGAGCGGCTGTCCTGCGTCTCGAAATGCATGACCGCGTGCAGCACGCGCTGGCCGGTCCGGACGACTTCCTCGTCGAACTGGCGGAACTGGGCGGCCGTCTTGGCGGAGAGGATGTCGGAGAGGGTCAGGTCGGCGACATAGCCGCGGTAGGGCAAGGCGAGGAACTCGTCGAGGCTGCGGCTCGTGTGCAGGATACGCCCCTGCAGGTCGCGGAAGATGATGAAGTCCGGCGAGTTCTCGATGAGCGTCCGCGCGAGGCTCATGCCGGAGCGCGGCGTGAGGATCGGGGCGCCGTTGACCTGCGGGTCCTCGGCGAAGATCAGCCAGACCTGCCGGTCGAACTTCGGGTCAGGTTGCAGGATGATCTTGGAGGCGCGGATGGGTTCGCCGGCGTTGACGTTGCGGACTTCGAGCATGCCGCTCCAGGCAGACCAGCGGGCGGCCGAGTGCAGGAGCGTCGAGGCCGGCTGGCCGTTCTCCAGTTCGAGGAAGAGCTTGTCGATGTTCATGCCCGACTGGACCTTCTGCCCGACCGCGCGGTCGACGAGCGGGTTGGCGAACAGGATCTCGCCCTTGCGGCTGCAGAGCAGGAAGGGCCAGGGGAGGAGATCGGGCAATGTGCTGAGGTCCGCCATCGGTCAGGGGAAGCATGGAGGGTTCGCCGGAGGGGGACAACCTTCCAGATGATGAGGGGAAGGCTCTAACGGAGAGGGGGAGGGGTGGGGGGCAGGGGCAGGAACTGTAGTTGATTATTGGATACTGATTAACCGAAGCCGATCGGACGACCCCGGGGTCGCCGGGGTCGTGTCTTGCTTTTGGTGCTCAGGAAGGGACTTGAACCCTTACGCTTTAGGGGCACTGGAACCTGAATCCAGCGTGTCTGCCATTCCACCACCTGAGCATTAAAGCGGATAGGTGAGCAAAGGGTTAGCC
>CAIXQT010000087.1 GCA_903921665.1 uncultured Opitutia bacterium | reverse complement strand
GTCGAACTGAAGGTCGACAATTTCCGTTTCGAAGGCGCCACGGCCTTCGAGCGTTATGACCTTTGGTCCGCGGCCGAACTCAAGACCAGCGAGTACCGCTGGTACAAGTGGTCTTGGCTCGTGGGCGGCGGTCGTCTCGACCCCGAGCAGTATCGCGCCGACTGCAAGAAGCTGCGCGAATATTACCGCTCCAAGGGCTATCTCGACGTCGAAGTCGAAGACGCCGACCCGGAGAAGGTCTGCGAAGTCAAGGACGTGAAGGACGCCGCCGGCTGGATCGACGTGGTCTTCAAGATCAAGGAAGGCCGTCGCTACACCATCGGCGCGATCTCGTTCGAAGGCAATCGTCTCGGGATCACCGACCCCATCTACGCCACGGACGCCCTCCGGAAGGTCGTCGCCGAGCCCTCGCTCCGTCGCGGCGCGCACCCGGCTGAATTCGACGAGATCGCCAGCGGCGAGGCTTTCGCGGTTCCCGCGATCGACGCCGCCGCCGACAAGCTCAAGGAATATTACGGCCAGATGGGCTACATCAACAGCTCCGTCCAGGTCGTGCGTAAGCCCAACCTGCAGACCGGCGCCATCGACGTGAAGTTCCTGATCGAGGAAGGCCAGCGCCACACCGTCCGCTCCGTCGAGATCCAGGGCAACACCAAGACCCGCTCCACCGTGATCGCCCGCGAACTCGCGCTCGGGCCCGGCGAGGTCTTCGACCTTGCTCGCACCCGCGTCTCCGAGGCCCGCCTCCGCAATACGCAGTTCTTCGAAGAAGTCCGCGTGACGCCCGTGCCCACGCCGGTCCCCGGCCAGAGCGACCTGCGCGTGACCGTCAAGGAAGGCCCCACCGGCCAGGTGAGCTTCGGCGCCGGCTACAGCACCGTCGAAGGCCTCGTCGGCTTCGTCGAGTACGCCGAATCCAACTTCGACTTCGCCAACTCCGAGGGCTGGTACCGCGGTGACGGCCAGAAGTTCCGCGTCCGCCTTTCCGTCGGCAGCCTGACCAATTCCTTCGAGCACTCCTTCGAAGAGCCCGCCCTCTGGGAGCGCGATCTCGCCGTAGGTTACTCCATCGAGCGTCGCTACGCCGGCTACGCTTCGGCCAACTACTCGGTGCTCTCCGAAGGCGTCAGCGTTTACGCCCGTCGCCGGATCTTCAGCAACATCGAAGGCCGCCTCGGTTATAACATCCGTCGCATGTCGGTCGACAACGTCACGGCCTCCGCTCCGCAGGACGTTGCGGACGAAGCCGCCGCTGGCGCCCGGACGATCTCGTCCATCTCCGCCTCGCTGACCTACGATACGCGCGACGAGTATAACTTCCCGACCAAGGGTTCGCGCCTCTCGCTCACCGAAGAACTCGCCGGCAACGGCCTTGGCGGCGACGTCAAATACCTGAAGTCCGAACTGCGTACCGGCCGTTGGTTCCTGGTCTCGCCTACGGCCGAACAGACCGTCGGCGTCATCGGCCGCGTCGGCATGATCACCGGCTCCGGCGGCTCCATTCCTTTCTACGAGCGCTTCTACCTGGGCGGTGCTTACGACATGCGCGGCTTCGCGTATAACGACGTGGGCGCTTACGATACCTACGACACCAATCACGGCAGCAACCAGCCGATGGGTGGCATGACCTACGGCTACCTCAATGCGGAGTACACGATCAAGGCCGCCGACAACCTCCGCTTCGCGGCGTTCTACGACTACGGCTTCGTCAACAAGTCGGAGACGGATTTCAGCGTCTCCCAGGCTAACTCCGACTACGGGCTGGGCATGCGCATCCTGCTGGGCGGCGCCGTCATGCGCCTGGACTTCGGCTTCCCGCTGCAGACGACCAAGGCCCCGGGTGGCGCCGACGTCAATGACGGGGGCATGAAGTTCAACTTCAGCTTCGGCACGGTGTTTTGATTGCCATTCGTCCGCCTAACCGCTTCTTAAAACAGAATACGCCCATGAAGTCCTTCTTCGCCCTCCTCCTCGCCTCCGCTTCCGTCTTCGCCGCCACGCCCAACATCGGCATCGTCGACGAGCAGGAGATCTTCAAGAAATACGCCAAGGCCACCGACTTGCAGGCGGAGATCCGTAAGTCCGAAGAATCCGCGCAGGCTTCCATCAACGAGCGCGTCAAGGCCGTCGAGCAGCTGCAGTCCGAGCTCCAGGCCATCGACAAGCGCGCTCAGGATCCGATGCTCAGCGAGAACGGCAAGAAGGCCGTCGGCGCCGAGTTCCAGCAGAAGAGCGCCACCTTCCAGCAGCGCCGCGCCGAACTCCAGAACTTCGTCAATGAAGCCCGCAACACCATCCAGCAGCGCGTCGGTGAGCTGAACAAGCAGATCATCGCCGATGCCCGCGCCCAGGCGGAGAAGGTCGCCAAGGCCAAGGGACTTAATCTCATCATCGGCAAGGCCCCTGTCTTGTTCTCCGACGCCTCCCTTGATGTCACCGAAGACGTGCTCAAGGAACTCAATGGCGCCTACAAGGCCTCCGCCCCTGCTGCCGCGGCTCCTGCCGCCGCGACCAAGCCCGTCGCTCCTGCCGCCGGTGATAAGCCGGCCGCCAAGTAAGACTCTGCCGCGCCCCTGCCAGTCAGGGGCGCTTCATTTAGGACCATGACGTACACCTTCACCATCGCCGAACTTGCCTCCCTGACCGGAGCCAAAGCCGTCGAAGGTGTCTACGCCGGTCCGATCAAGGGTATCGCCGCCTTGGCCGAGGCGACGCCCGCCGATCTCTCTTTCCTGGGCAACGCGAAGTACGCCGCCGCTGTCGCGACCTCCAAGGCCGGCGTGATCCTGGTGCCCGTCGCTTTCGCCGGTCAGCCTGCCGCCGGTCAGGCTTTCCTGCGCGTCGATAACCCGTCCTACGCGTTGGCTCTCCTTTGCTCGGTGCTGGAGGCGCGCCTCTGGCCCCGCCCTCCTGCGGGCATCCACGCTTCCGCTGTCATCGCCGCCTCGGCCAAGGTCG
>CAIXQT010000086.1 GCA_903921665.1 uncultured Opitutia bacterium | reverse complement strand
CGTCCGCGCTTCCGAAGACGCCCAGGTCCGCGGCCTCCTTGAAGTCGATACCCCAGTCGTCACGATCTACGGCAAGACCTCCGCCCTCCACGTCCGCGAAGTGCTCCGCTGCTCGCCCGAGGAGAACCTCGAGATGATCCGAGACACGGTCGCTTTCCTGAAATCCCACCGCCGCGAAGTCGTCTACGACTGCGAACACGCGATCGACGGCTGGAAAGAAGACCCGGCCTACGCCATCGCTTCCATGCTCGCCGCCGTCGCAGGCGGCGCCGATCGCATCGTCCTTTGCGACACCAACGGCGGCTCCCTGCCGGCCGAAGTCGCCGCGGCCACCCGCGCCGCCCTCGCCGCGCTGAAGAAGACGCCCGTCGGCATCCACACGCACGACGATGCCGGTCTCGGCCTCGCCAACGCTCTGGCTTCCCTCGAGGCCGGCGCCTCGCATGTCCAGGGTACCGTCAACGGCATCGGCGAACGCACGGGAAACTGCGACCTCACCGCGGTCATCCCCTGCGCACAGTTAAAGTTTGGATGGAAGTGCGTCTCCTCGACTTCGCTCAAGGGCCTCGCCGGCCTGTCGCGCTTCGTCGACGGCGTCGCCAACCTCGCTCCCGATCCGCGCCGTCCGTGGGTCGGTACCGCGGCCTTCGCCCACAAGGGCGGCACGCACGTGGACGCCGTCCGCAAGTTCTCCGCCGCCTATGAGCACGTGGACCCGACCGTCGTGGGCAACGAGCGCACCGTCCTCGTCAGCGACCAGTCCGGCCGTAGCAATATCGTCCTCAAGGCGAAGTCCCTCGGCATCGATCTCGACCGCGATTCCCCTGCTACCGCCACCGCGCTCGACGAGCTGAAGAAGCTCGAGCACGGC
The DNA here is from genome assembly GCA_903921665.1 of uncultured Opitutia bacterium. Lineage (GTDB taxonomy): Bacteria > Verrucomicrobiota > Verrucomicrobiia > Opitutales > UBA953 > UBA953. The sequence goes on along the minus strand of CAIXQT010000086.1, from coordinate 16,388 downwards.
GGTTGGAGTTTCGAAGACGCCGAAGCCTCGCTCGCGCTCCTGCTTCGCCGTCATATCGGCAAGAGCAAGACGGCTCCGTTCGAAGTCGCTTCGTATCACGTCACCGCGCGCGGCGCCAAAGGGTCCGCCTATTGCGAAGCCGTGGTTCGCCTCAGCATCGCCGGCAAGGAGACCCTCACCGTGGCCGAAGGCGACGGGCCGGTCCATGCCCTCGACCAGGCCCTGCGTTCGGCCCTCGTGAAGTCTTTCCCGAAGCTCGCGAAAGTCAGCCTCGTGGATTATAAGGTCCGCATCCTCGGCGGCGCCGACGGCACCGCGGCCAAGACCCGCGTCGTCATCCGTTCTTCCGACGGCAAGGCTTCCTGGGGTACGGTCGGCGTCAGCGAAAACCTCGTCGAGGCCTCCCTGCAGGCGATCGTCGACGGCTACGCTTTCGCGCTGTCCTGACCCCGGTCTGGTCGTTGACTGCCTTCAAGGGCGGGGGTAGAAATTTTCGCCCCCGCCCTTTATGCGTCCGTTCCTCCTCCTGCTCGTCGCCGTATCCGCCTTCGCCGCCGACGTTTCCAAGCTCCGCATCTACGAGCTGGGCAAGACCGGCGCTGACAAGCTGGCTGATCTGCCGACGAGGTATGCCGAAGCCATGGACATGGGCTACACCGCTGAGATGCCCAATCCGGTCTTCCGGCTGAGCAACCTCGCTTTCCTGCCGGAGGGGTGCCCGGAGCGACTTGACCTCTACGTCCAGTATGCCCGCGACTTCAAGGTGCGTCGTCCCGGCGTGCTCTTCATCCATGGCGGCGGGTTCACCGGCGGCGACAAGGCCGAGTATCGCTCGGCGAGCGTCAGCGCCGATCTCGCCCGCGCCGGTTATGTCGTCGTGAGCTGCAACTACTTGCTGGGCCCCAAGGACAAGGAAGGTGTCTGGCCGCGCAACATCGCGGACTGTCGTGACGCGGTGCGTTGGATGCGGGCCAACGCGGACGCGCTCGGCCTCGATCCGAACCGCATCGCCGTCGCCGGAGGCTCGGCTGGCGGCTACCTCGCGCTCATGGTCGGGTTGTCCGACGACAAGACCGGCCCGGGCGGCGACCCGACGGCGAAGGCTTCCGCGAAGGTCGCGGCGGTCATCGACATGTATGGCGTCGTGAACTTCTCCAAGCACGGCAAGGGGGACGTCCCCGGCGTACCGGCCGCGGGGCAGCAGGCCTACTTGCCCGAGATGCAGTGCGACGCCCAGGATCCCGCAGTGCTCATCTTGCATGGCACCGCGGATACCATCGTCGACATCGCGCAGTCCGACGCCATGGCCAAGGCCCTGCGTGCGGCCAAGGTGCCTCACGAATACATCATCGTGGACGGCGCGCCCCACACTTTCGACCTTCACCCGAAGGGGAAAGGATGGAAGCGCACGGGCTGGTTCGCCGGAGCTGAGGTGGGCGGCTCTTCGGAGAGCGCCGACGTGACCATGGCTACCTTAGACTTCCTTGCGCGGACGATCGGGAAGTAACGTTCACCCCTTCAGTCGCGCCATCACCGTCGAGCCTTGGAGCTGGACGTCGAAGCGGCCGGTGTCCTCGAGCATGCGATAGAACTTCGCGTAGCGCGGGGCGTTGGCTTCGAGTCCGGGGTGTTCCTGCAGCAGGAATTTCTTGATGACCTCGACCTTCAGCCACTCGCCTTCGGGCGCGAGGCCCGTGGCGACGTCGACGAGGGCCTCGATGATGTCCTGGCGTTGCTGTAGCTGGGCGCGGCGCTGATCGGCCTCGGCCTTACCCTGGGCTTGTTGGGCTGAAGTCAGGTTCGGACGATCGCGATAGTCTTGGCCGGCGTTATCCTGAGGTGGTCGGGCCTCGCGCGGTGCGCGCGGTTCGCGGGCCGGACGCGGTTCGCGCTGGGCGCGTTCCGGCCGGGCTTCGCGGCGGGGGCCGGGTTCGCGTGGCGGGCGCGGGGCATCGGCGAAGCGGAGTTCGGGCAGCATCTTCTCAAACTGGTCGAGCAGGGCGCCGATTTCCTTGTTCTTCGGCGTAAGCGCGCGGAGGGCCTGGGCGAGGAGGCCGAGGGCGATGCGCGGGTCGGATTTCGCGGCCAGCTCCTTGTCCATGCGCTCGCGGAGCTCAGAAAGGTTCAGGTAGTGGTGGGCCGTGGAGCGTAGGGCCTTGTGGGTGCGCTCTCCCATCACGATGATGCGGACTCCGAGGCGTTTGGCGTCTTCGACCACGGGGGTGAAATCGCTGTCGTTCGTAACGAAGATGAGCGTCGTCGGCGGATTCGGTCCGGCCATCAGCTTCACCGCGTCGATCGTCAGGCGCATGTCCGCCGCATTCTTGCCTGGGGTGTAGCTGCGTTGGTCGACGAGATCGAGCTCGGGCCAGTCTTGGGCGGCGGCTCGCCAACCGCTGAGTCGTCCGTTGAAGTCACCATAGGCGCGGGCGGCGGAAATCTCCGTCTCGCCGATGAAGCGGCGCAGGGTGGGGAGGTGCTGGTGCGAGACGTTGTCGGCGTCGATCAGCACGCCGATACGCTGGTTGGGCTGGGCCTTGGCGGCCTCGGGCGTCGAAGTGGAGGCGGCGTCGGCCTGCCGGCGGGCTGGTTTGGCGGCGCGACGGGAGGAAGGCTTGCTGGATCGGCCGCGGGCAGGAGCGGCGGTTTTCTTGGTCTTAGGTCGGGGCACGGCGGAAATCTTTCCCTATCCGTGCGGCTAAACTTCCGGCACTACAATCTGAAACCCCGCCGACCGAGGAGCCGTTGGTCATATTATTTTGTTGGAACTTGCGGGGTTTTTCGCTGTTAAAACGACGTGTATCCGCGCGTCTGTTCCCTGTTCGGCTTGGTGGCCGCCCTTTGCTGGGCCGGTTTCGCGCCCGCCGTCACGGAGCCTACCTGGACCGTCAAGTCGGGCCCGTGGGGCGAACTGGCGGTCCGGACGGTCCATCTCGAGCCGCCGGACAACCTGCTCGCGATCGTCTCCAAGCCCACGACCGTGACGCGCTGGACCTTCGAGCAGACCACCGAGAAATCGGTCCGGGAAATCCTGCTCCATCTCGGCGTCCCGGAGGCCATAGTCGCCCGTCTTGTCAGCCCGACCCAGATGGTGGCGAGCGGCAACAATATCGTCCTGCTGCCTTCGGTCGAGGACCTCGTGGCGCTCAGCGTCCCGGTCCGCTCCGCCCTCTACGCCGAATTGGCTAAATCCCCGGCCAACGAGTACCAGCGCGATCCGGTCTTCATCCTGGGCGGCGACGTCGAGGACTGGCTCTCCGGGTGCGATATGACGAAGCCGCAGCAGGCCCTCATGCGTAAGCTGCTCTGGAAGCGCGGTTCCGCCTTGGTCTTCAGTGATATCCAGGCCTTGCTGACTTTGGCGAAGGACCCGGAGGAGGTCACCGCGGTCTTCCGGACGATCACCCGCGTGCGCAGCCTGATCGTCGAGTTGAAGCTCCCGCTCAGCGGCGGACGCGCGACTTTCATCGACTACTGGAGCGCAGGTGCGCTCAATGCGGAGCGAGTCCCCTTCCTGTCCGCCATCACGCGCCGCCGAGCCCCCCAGCTCATCGACGTGACCCAGTTCCTGCCGACCCTCGCCCGTCGCCGCATCTATACCTTCCCGACTGCGGCGATGGGGCTCAAAGGGCGGATGCCGGACTGTCATTGGACTTCCCTGAATTTCTTCGAGGAAGAACCCAAGGACCTCTTCCTCGACTCCGGCAAGGCCTCGGAGCACCTGCTCTCGGCCTACGCCGCCGTCGATCCGCCTTACAAGTTCGGTGATGTGCTCTGCTTCCTCGATCGCGGCGAAGGGCTCCATACCTGCGTCCAGATCGCCGACGATATCGTCCTCACGAAGAATGGCGACGGGATCCTGGCACCCTGGACCATGATGCAGATCAAGGATGTCGACGAGATCTACCGTCGTACGCCGGATACTCGTGTCCAAGGCTATCGCTTGAAGTGAGCGGCCGCGTCGCTGTCCCCGGCGGGAATCGAACCCACATCCTCGGTTTAGGAAACCAATGTTCTATCCGTTGAACTACGGGAACGCGACGGGTAGTTAGCCTAGGCGGGGCGGGGCGGGCAAGCCCGCATCGGCGGGGTGGGCTTGACTCCCCTGCGATTGGGGTAATTTCAAGGCCATGTTCCATGCCCTTTCCGTCGTCGCCGAGGCCCCGCTGGTAATCCCTAACTGGGCTTGGGCTGCCTTCCTCGGGTTCGTCGGGCTCATGCTCGCCCTAGACTTGGGCGTCTTCAAGAAGAAGTCAGATCAAGCGCCGAGCTTCAAGGAAGCCGTCGCCTGGTGCGTGGTCTGGGTCTCGCTCGCCGTCGGCTTCGCGTTCCTGCTCTCCGCGTGGCGCGGACCCGAGGACGCCGAGCTCTTCGCCGCCGGCTACGTCCTCGAACTGGCCCTGTCCGTCGACAACCTCTTCATCTTCATTCTCGTCTTCGCGCACTTCGGCATCCCGGCGCACCTCCAGCATCGCGTCCTCTTCTGGGGTATCCTCGGGGCCGTCGCCATGCGGGCGATCTTCATCATCGCGGGCATCGCCGCCGTCGACCGTTTCACGATCCTGCTGCCGCTCTTCGGTGGCTTCCTGCTGTTTACCGGCCTGAAGATGGCCTTCTCCCATGACGAGACCGAAGGGAAGGGAGTCGACGAGAATTTCGTCGTCCGCATGACGAAGAAGTTCCTGCCGGTGACCAATCGCCTGCACGGCGAAGCCTTCGTCGCCCGCGAGGACGGCCGCCGCGTCTTCACGCCGCTCTTCGTCGTCCTGCTCGTCATCGAGAGCACCGACCTGCTTTTCGCGATCGACTCGATCCCCGCCGTGCTCGGCATCCTGCCCGTCCAGATGCCGATCGAGGAGAAGCGCTTCATCGCCTTCACCTCGAACATCTTCGCGATCATGGGCCTGCGCTCGATGTACTTCGCTATCTCCGGCTTCATGCACCTCTTCCGCTTCCTCAAGCCCGCCTTGTCCTTCATTCTGGTCTTCATCGGCCTCAAGATGATCCTGCCGTGGGCAGCTGCCGTGGGTCAGTCCGAGGGGCAGTTCGCCGGTTGGGCCCAGGCCCTCGTCCACGAAGGACGGGTGCACGTGCCGACCTCGTTCTCCCTTTCCATCATCGGCTTCGTCCTGGCCCTTGCGATCGCGCTCTCGGTCGCCTTCCCGAAGAAGAAATAGGCCAGATTTGATGTTTCCACCCGCAGGGCCCGCCGCCACGCTGGGTGCGTGTTCCGAGGTCGCTACAAGCTTTACCTACCCTACCTGAAGGGAAGCCGCACGCTGCTGGCCTTTTCCTTGCTGGCCGCGGTCGTCTTCGCCGCGGCCAACGCCTTCGGGCTGCCGTTCCTGATGGGCAAGGTGCTGCCGGCGGTCTTCGGCGACGAAGCCGCGCGCTCGGCGCCCTTGCTCTCTTGGCCGGATGCGTTGGGCGGCGCCCCGCTTTTATTCCTGCCGAAAGGATATGAGCTGCTGTTCGCCGTGGCGTTCCTGCCCGCGGTCATGCTGGTCCGCGGCCTCGGCGAATTCTTTTCGACCTACCTGCTCAATCTCGCCGGCCTGCGCGTCATCGAGGCCGTACGCCGCGACGTCTTCGCGAAGCTCCAGCAATTACACCTAGGTTTCTTCGGCCGGCTTTCGATCGGCGACCTGCTTTCGCGCCTGATCGCCGACGCCAATTCGGTCCGGTTGGTGCTGGTCGACGTCTCCAACGACCTGATCGTCCAGCCGCTGACCTTGGCCTTCGCCTTGGGCTACGTGGTCTGGGTCTGCCTTTCGCATGACGGCGGTTACTGGTTCCTGGCCTGCCTGCTCGTCGTGCCCGCCGCGGTCCTGCTTGTCCGCAGCGTGGCCGTGCGTATCCAGCGCCGGACGCGTCAGGGCATGGAATCGGCCTCCGACCTGAACAGCATCGCGGTCGAGAATCTCCAGTCGGCCCGCGAGGTCCGCGCTTACGGGCTGCAGGAACGCGAGGCGCAGCGCTTCAATCAGGCGAGCCAGGAAGGCCTGCGCATCCAGGGTAAGCTGGTCCGCTACGAGAAGGCGCTTTCGCCCTTGGTCGAGCTCACCGCCGCCGCCGGTATCGCCGCGGCCATCGGTTTCGGCGCCTCGAACGGCTTCACGCTGCCTGAGCTGCTGTCGCTCATCGTCGCCTTCTATTTCGCCTACGGCCCGATCAAGCGTCTGGGCAACGTGGCCAGCCGGCTCAGCATGGCTGCCCCTGGCCTGACCCGCCTTGAGGAGATCATTCTCGCGCCGGCTGAGGTGGCGGACCTCGACGACGCCCGTCCGCTCGCCCGCGTCCGCGGCGATCTCGAGATGCGCGACGTCACCTTCCGGTACGGTGCCGATCCGGTGCTCGTCGATGTCACGCTGAAGATTCCGGCCGGGCAGTCCGTCGCGCTCGTCGGACCGAGCGGCGCGGGTAAGAGCACCTTCGTCAACCTGGTGCCCCGCTTCTTCGACCCCCAGCAGGGAGTGATCTCGATCGACGGGCAGGACCTCCGCGCGGTCCGCCAGTCCGATCTCCGCGCGAACATCGCCCTCGTCTCCCAGGAGCCGGTGCTTTTCAACGAGTCGATCCTCGAGAACATCCGGCTCGGCCGGCCTGACGCCACGGATGCGGAGGTTCGCGAGGCTGCCCGCCAGGCCGGGGCGCTTGAATTCATCGAGGCGCAGCCCGAGGGCTTCCTGACCAAGGTGGGCGAGCGTGGCGGACGTCTTTCCGGCGGTCAGCGCCAGCGTGTCTCGATCGCCCGCGCCTTCCTGAAGGACGCCCCTGTGCTGATCCTCGACGAAGCGACTTCCGCTCTCGACACCGATACCGAGCGGAGCATCCAGCAGTCGCTGGCTCTCCTCATGAAGGGTCGCACGACGCTCATCGTCGCGCACCGCTTCAGCACGATCCGTGACGTCGACCGAGTGCTGGTCTTCGACAGCGGCCGCATCGTCGCCGACGGCACGCGCGAGGCGGTCTACGCTTCGTCGGATCTATTCCGTCGCCTCTGGGACAACCAGTCCAAGGGCCCCGCCTGAGATGCGGCTGCTGGTCGTCAAATTCACCGGACTGCGCGGCGCGTTGGCCGCGACGGCGGGTTTGCGTACGATCCGCGAGCGCCATCCCGGCGCGCAGGTGACCTTCGTCACCACTCCCGGTTCCGAGCCCGCCCTCGAAGGCTGTCCCGCTGTCGTGGAGACCATCGGCTTCGGTCCGGAAGGCTCTCATCTGGCGCTCATTTCGCGGCTGCGTCGGCAGCGCTTCGACGTCGCCATCGCGCTGGGCGGACATCCTTTGGCCAATCGCCTCGTGGCGTTGAGCGGCGCGGGCGTTCGTGCCTGCGGAGGGCACGCTCCGTTCTTTCTCCGACCGCTGATGCATCAGCAGGTCTTCGGCGCCGTCGTGGATCCGCACGAGGCCGCTCGCGATCACGAGGTCATGGCGCGCGTCCTTGGTTTCCATGCCGAGACGCCTTCCATGTGGTTCGCGCCCTCGCGCATGCAGGAGCATGGCATGATGTTGGAAGAAGGCCGGTTCGCGGTGATTCATCCGGGCGCCACCCGTCCCGAGCGGGTCTTGGAGATCGATAAATGGGCGACGGTCGCCCGCGAGCTCGTGGCTTCGCGCGCCGTCGAGCGCATCGTGGTCTCAGCCGGTCCCGGCGGCTCCGAACGCATCATGGCCGAGGCGCTCTGCGGGCTCATCGGCCCCGTGGCGATGTCCACCGCCGGCCGGCTGCGCTTTTCCCAACTCGCCCGGCTGATCAAGGAAGCGCGCCTCTTCCTGGGGGCTGATTCGTCGGTCCTGCAGCTTGCTGCGGCGGTCGGCACGCCCGTGGTGGGAGTCTTTGGTCCGTCCGATTACGCCCGCGCCCGGCCTTGGGGGACGGTCAATCGGGTGGTCCGCGTCGACACCGCGATGTTCGAGGGTGAGTTCCGCGCCGATTACCTGGCGCGCATGGACCGGGCCTTGGCGCGCATCACGGCCCAGCAGGTCACGCACGCCGCGGAAGAGGTCATCCGGATCACGACACCCTGAGGGCGTCGCTTGACCTGTCGGCGACTTCTGCGACCTTAGGCCCGTGTCCAGCAGCACCGCCCATTACGACGCCGTCATCATCGGGGCAGGCATGTCCGGCCTCGCCGCCGCGGTCCGCTTGGGAATGTTCGGCCGCAAGGTCCTGGTGCTCGAGCGGCATAACGCCGCCGGCGGACTGAACTCCTTTTACGCGCGCGGTAAGCGCAAGTATGACGTCGGGCTGCACGCCCTGACGAATTGGGTGCCCGAAGGGGCCAAAGGCGCGCCCTTGGTCAAGCTGATGCGTCAGCTGCGCATCCGTCGCGAGGAGCTCGACCTTTGTCCGCAACTCGGCTCCCGCGTGACGATGGCCGGGAAGAACCTCCGCCTGAACAACGACTACGACTCGCTGCTGGCCGACGTCGCCCGCGAATTCCCGAAGTCCGTCGACCGCTTCGTCGCGCTGGACGCCTGGATCGCAGGGCTCGACGAGGCCGCGCTCGAGGCGCATGGCGGTTCGGCCCGCGCGCTGCTTGACGAACGCCTCGGCGACCCGTTGCTGCGCGACATGCTGCTCTTGCCGACCTGTTTCTATGGCAGCGCCCTCGAGGATGACATCGAAGTCTCGCAGTTCGCCGTCATGTGGCGCTCGCTCTTCCGAGAAGGTTTCGCGCGTCCGTTCATCGGCGTCCGCCAGGTCATCCGCCTGCTCACCGACCGATGCCGCGAGCATGGCGTGGAGCGACGCATGAAGTGCGGCGTGACGAAGATCGAGGTGCGCGCCGGCCGCGCCGCCGCGTTGCTCCTCGACGACGGTACGGAAGTCACCGCCGCGGCGGTGTATTCTTCGGCCGGAGCGGTCGAGACGATGCGCCTACGTTCCGATTCTGAACCTGTCGCGGGGGCTGCGGCCATCGGTCGGCTTGGCTATGCCGAGACCATCGCGACCTATGACCCCGCCGCCTTCGCCGGCTTCGGCTGGAAGGACACCATCGTCTTCTTCTGTGACGACGAACGGTTCAGCTACCGCTCCCCGAAGGAGCTGGTGGATCCCCGTTCGGGCGTGATCTGTATCCCGAACAACTATCAGTACGGGGAGGGCAGGGTGTTGGACGAAGGCTGGCTCCGGGTCACCGCGCTCGCCAACCATGACGCCTGGTGCGCGCTCCCGGAGGCCGAGTATCAGGCACGTAAGCAGGAATGGTGCGGCCGCCTCAATCGGGTGGCCAGGTCGCACCTGCCCGTCGTCGCGGACGCGGTCCATGACGCTGCCCTGACTTCGACCGACGTCTTTACGCCGCGGACCGTGCGTAAGTTCACCGGCCATCTGAACGGCGCCATCTACGGTTCCACCGTGAAGCGCCGTGATGGCCGGACCGACCTCGAGAACCTCTTCCTCATCGGCACCGACCAGGGTTTCTTGGGGGTCACCGGGGCAATGTTGTCTGGCATTTCCATGGCCAACCTGCACGGTCTGAAGGCGTAACCCCGCCGTCATGAGCACCCCTGCATTCCCGGCCGAGCCGCGCCCTCTCTGGAAAGATCTCCTGCATCCCGCCGTGATCGTCGGCGCCCTTGGCTACTTCGTCGATATCTACGACCTCACGCTGTTCATGACCGTGCGAGAGCAGAGCCTCCGCGATCTCGGACTCGAGCATCTGATCAAGGGCGGGCAGTGGTATCACGACCTCATGTCGTGGCAGATGGCCGGCATGCTCCTCGGTGGCATCTTTTTCGGTATCCTCGGCGACAAGATGGGCCGCCTAACCACCTTGTTCGGCTCTATCCTCCTGTATTCCTTGGCTAACATCGCCAACGGCTTCGCCCAGAGCTTCGAGTCCTATGCCGCATGGCGCTTCATCGCTGGCATCGGCCTGGCCGGCGAACTCGGGGGTTGCATCGCGCTTGTGTCGGAATCGCTCTCCAAGGAGCGTCGCGGCTACGGCACGGCGCTCGTCGCCACGGTCGGCGTCTTCGGTGCGGTGGTCGCCGGTCTCATGGCCGAAGTCGTCACCTGGCGGACGAACTTCTTCATCGGTGGCGGTCTCGGCCTCGCCCTCCTCGCGATGCGCGTCGGTGTACGCGAGTCCGGCATGTTCCATCATGCCAAGACCGTCGAGTCCGCCGGCTCAGTGTCCCGAGGCAACTTCTTCGCACTCTTCACCAGCCGGGACCGATTCGCCCGTTACGCCCGCTGCATCCTCATCGGACTCCCGACCTGGTTCATGATCGGTATCCTCGTCCAGCGGGCCGGTTCGCACTTCGCTCCGGCCATGGGCGTGGAGGGGGCGATTCTCTCTAGCCGCGCGGTGGCATTATTCTATCTCGGTCTCACGTTCGGCGATTTTGGCAGCGGTTTCGGCAGCCAGCTGATCAAGTCCCGTCGCAAGACCGTCTTCGCTTTCCTGCTGTTCAGCGCCGTCTGCGTCGGTGTCTACCTGATGGGGACGACGGGTTGGACCGCGACGAGCTTCTACGGCCTGATCTTCCTGCTCGGACTCGGCATGGGCTACTGGGCGATCTTCGTCACCATCGCCGCCGAACAGTTCGGCACCAACCTGCGCGCCACGGTCGCGACCACGGTGCCTAATTTCGCCCGTGGTTCGCTCGTGCTGCTCACCCTCGGCTTCACCTGGCTGACAGGGACCAAGGACGCCCCTTGGCTCAGTGCTCCTCAGGCCGCCGGCGTTCTGGCCGTGATTTGTTTCGGCTCTGCTTTCCTCGCGCTCTGGAAGATGGAAGAGACCTACGGCAAGGACCTGGATTACCAGGAGAAGAAGTAACGTTTACTTCTTCTCCGGCGCCGGCAGGTCCGCCACGCATCGGAACCCAGCGTGGTTCGTCGACGTGAGCATATCGAGCCCTTGACGCGAACTGGATCGGTAACGGAAGCAATACCCTTCGTCGCAGAGCCAGGAGCCGCCTCTGATGACGTGCTGGCCGAAGCCGGTGCCCTCGGGGTCGTGGCCGATGGCGGGGCCGACGGGGCCGTCCTTGGGCGAGACCTTGTAGTACTCGAGGCCATACCAGTCCTCGCACATCTCCCAGACGTTGCCGGCCATGTCATAGAGGCCGTAGCCGTTGGGCGCGTAAGACTTCACCGGGGCGACGTAAGTGAAGCCGTCGCCGCCGCTGTCACGCTCGGGGAACGAGCCCTGCCAGTGGTTGCACATGAACTTCCCAGCCGGGCGTTCTTCATCGCCCCACACGTAAGGCTTGTCCTTGAGTCCGCCGCGCGCGGCGAATTCCCATTCAGCCTCGGTCGGCAGGCGTTTGCCGGCCCACTTGGCGTAGGCCTGCGCGTCTTTATAAGTCAGGCAGAGCGCGGGATGGTCCTGGCGGTCCTTGATCGAGGAGCCAGGGCCCTCCGGGTGACGCCAGTTGGCTCCGGCGGTGAAATTCCACCACGGAAGGTTGCCGACGCCGCACTTGAACGGGTTCACGCCGGAGACCTTCTTGAAAAGCAGGGAGCCTCCTTTGAGGAACTCCGGCGGCGCCTTCGGGAACTGCCGCGGGTCCAGGTCCTTCTCCGCGTCGGTGACGTACTGGGTCGCCTCGACGAAGGCCAGGAACTGCGCGTTGGTGACTTCCGTGACGTCCATCCAGAATCCTTTCACCACGACAGCGTGCCCGGGGCCTTCCTCGGCGTGCTTCTCGTCGGCCTTGGCGTTGCCCATCGTGAACTCTCCGCCGGGAATCCAGGCCATGCCCGCGGTGGCGGGGCGGGTTGGTTCCGGTCGCAGCGCGAGCATGACGAAGGGCGCGGCCATCAGGACGGCGGCGGCGAGGATGATCCACCCTTTGGCGTTCGCGGCTTTCTGTTGGCTGACGCTGGTTTCCATGGGGTGGCGTATTTCTAGGCCTTCGCCGAGGCAGGGCGAACCTTTTGCTGGGAGGGTCGGATATCGCCTCGCCCAGCGGGCTGATTTTGCCTTAACCAAGGGCAGCATGAGCTCGTCCCAAGAAGAAGCCCTCCAGATTTTCCGTGATTCCAAGGCCCTCCTCACCGGCCATTTCGTCCTGCGCTCCGGCCTGCATAGCGGCCATTTCTTCCAGTGCGCCCAGGTCTGCCAGCACATGGATAAGGTCACGCGGCTGATCGAGTTGCTCCGTCCCAAGCTCGCGGCCCATCCTTGCGATACCGTCTTGGCTCCGGCCATGGGCGGACTCGTCGTCGGCCAGGAGATCGCCCGCCAGCTCGGCGTCCGCTTCGTCTTCGCCGAGAAAGAGAACGACAAGCTGGTCCTGCGCCGCAACTTCACTTTCCGCCCGGGCGAGCGGGTCATCGTCGCCGAAGACGTCGTGACTCGCGGCGGCCGGGCGCAAGAGTGCCTCGACATCCTGAAGGCCAACGGCGCCACCGCGGTCGCGATCGCGGCCCTCGTGGATCGGTCGGCTGGCCAGACGAAGTTCAGCGTGCCTTTCTTGTCCCTGCTCGAGCTCAACTTCCCGACCTACGCCGCCGACGCGGTCCCGGCGGAATTGGCGAAGCTTCCCGCGACCAAGCCCGGTTCGTGACGGCCCGGGGCGGTTCGGCCCCCTTGCTTTGTTTTGAGCCTTAAAACCCCTTATTAAGGGTGCGGTGATGCCTTGTGCCTTGCACACGGGCGGGCTGTTCCCTACGCCAAACCACTCACTTTCCATGGATCGCAAGAACTTCTTCCTGGGTATGGCCTGCATCGTCGGCGCCTTCGCCCTTTTCTTCCTGACCAAGCCCGCCCCTCAGGCTGTCGGTGTCGCCGTTCCGGCCGCCCAGGTTTCGGCCTCTCCGGTGGCGCCGACGTCGCTCTCGCCTAAGGCCAGCACGGCGCTGACGCCCTCCGTCCAGGTCGCCAAGACCATCGACCGCGCCGATGCCAAGAGCTTCGTCATCGAGAACGAGCAGATCAAGGTGACGCTCACCAGCCGCGGCGGCGCGATCTCGAAGATCGAGCTGAAGAAGGAATTCGCCGACGTCTCCAAGGCCTCGATCGTGACCTTCAACGCCGGTAACGACGAGTCGGCGCTGGCCCTCGCCGTCAAGAACCCGACCTCCGGCAAGCTGGAAGCGGTGCTCACCGAGTTCGTCGCCCAGCCGGGTGCTTCCGCGAACGCGATCACCCTCGTGGGCTCGCTTGATGGCGCCCGCGTCGAACGCACCTTCTCCTTCGTCGCCCCCAAGGCCGGCGAGACGACCGAACCTTATTCGCTCCGCTTCGCCACCAAGGTCATCCCCGTCGCCGGCAAGCCGGCTCCGTCGATCTGGGTCTCGACCGGTTGCTGGCAGCCGACCGAAGGCGATTCCGCCAACCAGTTCCTCTCGGTGCTCGCTTACGATGGCGAGGATCTGACGCGCGTCGGCCTCGACGTCTTCACCGACTCCAGCGGCTTCTTCGGCCTCGGCGCGCACAAGGCCCAGGTCGAGCACCCGGTCGCCTCCGTCGCCAAGCCGCTCCTCTGGGTGGCCTCCGGTAACCAGTTCTTCGCTTCGATCCTGCACCCGCATGACGCCCAGGCGCGCGGCACGCGCACCGAAGTCATGGTCCTGCCCGTGACCCTCGAAGCCGGTAAGCGCGGCCTGCACGCCTTCGCCTCCTGGGAGACGCTCCCCGCCGCCGACCTCTCCCGCACCCTCGAAGGCGATTTCTTCGTCGGCCCCAAGGAATACGCCCGCGTCGCCGCGCTGCCGGACGGCCAGGTCGCCGTCCTGCAGTTCTCGAAGCTGCTCGGATTCATTTCCTTCGGCGCGATCTGCAAGCTCCTCCTCGCCATCCTCGGCGGCGTCCACTGGCTCCTCGCCTGGAGCGGCGCCTGGTCGTGGGGCTGGGCGATCGTCCTCCTGACCTGCCTCATCAAGCTCGTCACCTGGCCGCTGACCGCCGTCCAGATGAAGGCCGCCAAGAAGATGCAGAAGTTCGCGAAGCCGATGCAGGACATCCGCGAGAAGCATAAGGACAATCCCGAGAAGATGCAGAAGGAGCTCATGAAGCTCTACACCGAGAACAAGATCAACCCGTTCGCCGGCTGCCTCCCGATCCTCATCCAGATGCCGATCTTCTTCGGCCTCTACACCGCCTTCCAGACCACCGTCGAGCTGCGCCTGCATTCGTTCCTCTGGATCCATGACCTCTCGGCGCCCGACACGATCTTCCACGTGGGCGGCTTCCCTGTGAACCTTCTCCCGGTCCTGATGGGTCTCTCCATGTGGCAGTCCATGCGCATGACGCCGAACCCCTCGGCCGACAGCTCGCAGAAGACGATTTTCCTGATGATGACGCTGCTCTTCCCGGTCATCTGCTATCCGATGCCGGCCGCGCTCACACTGTACATGACGATCCAGAACCTGTTGACCATCCTGCAGACCTGGCTTACCAAGGACGAACCCGACGTCGAGGTGATCGCGCCTGCGGCGAAGAAGGTCAAAGGCTGATTTTTCCAACCCCCACCCCATCATGTCTGGTCATAGCAAATGGCACACGACGAAGCGGCATAAGGCCGTGATTGACGCCAAGCGCGGCAAGATCTTCTCGGTGCTCGCCAAGGAAATCACCCTCGCGGCGCGCGCCGGCGGAGGCAGCCCTGAATCCAACGCGCGCCTCCGCACGCTCATGGACAAGGCCCGCGCCTCCAACATGCCGTCGGACAACATCAAGCGCGCGGTCCAGAAGGGCACCGGCGAGATCCCCGGCGTCGTTTACGAAGAGATCGTCTACGAAGGCTACGCCCCGGGCGGCGTCGGCCTCATCGTCGAAGTCACGACCGACAACAAGAACCGCGCCGCCGCCGAAGTCCGCCAGGCCTTCAATGACAACGGCGGCAACATGGCCCAGACCGGCGCCGTGTCCCATAGCTTCCAGAAGAAGGGCCAGTTCCTCATCGGCGCTTCCCAGATCGGCGAAGACGCCCTCATGGAACTTGTGCTCGAGGCCGGCGCCGACGACGTCGTGAACAATGGCGACCACTTCGAGGTGCTGTCCCCGATCTCGGCTTTCGATTCCATCTCCAAGGCCCTCCAGGAAAAGTCCATCAAGCCGGAGTCGGCCGAGCTGGCCTACATCTCCAGCATCCCCGTGCCCGTCGGCGACGCCGCCGTGGCCAAGCAGGTGTTGGAGCTCATCGACGCCCTTGAGGCCTTGGACGACGTGAAAGCCGTCCACGGCAACCAAGAGATCGACGAGAAGCTCATGTCCTGAGCTGGGCGGGATTACGCTCGTGCTTTACGGCTTCACTGTCCGGCCGGTCCGGGTAGTGTGGCCTCGTGTCCGCTCCTCGTCGCCAGTCCGGTAGCACTTCCTCCGGGGTCCGGACCGCGGCTCGCGCCGTCATCCTGCGCGACGGCGATATCCTCACGGTCCGCATCCGCACGGAAGAAGGGGAGTTTCTCGTGCTGCCTGGCGGCGGCCAGAATCATGGCGAGACCTTACGCGACACCGTGCGCCGTGAAGTCCTTGAGGAGCTCGGACTTAAGGTCGTGCCGCAGGGTCTCCTGTATCTGCGCGAATACGTCGGCAAGAACCACGCCATGCACCGCATCCATGGCCACTTCCATCAGGTCGAGGCCGTGTTCCATTGCCTCTGCGAGGACCTTTCCCCGATCGGGGAGGGCAGGGAGCGGGATCGCCGTCAGGTAGGCTTCGAGTGGCTCCCGCTGGCCCGGCTGGCGGATTACCCCCTTTCTCCCAAGGGCTTGGGGGAGGTCATCGCCAAGGCCTTGAAGGATGGTTCGGCCACCTATCTCGGCGACGTGCATTGAAGGCTTGCCAGAGGGCGGTCGCCTCCCTTTGTTCACTTTCCTCTTTCTTGGGGTTATAGCTCAGTTGGTTAGAGCGCCTGATTGACATTCAGGAGGTCGATGGTTCAAGTCCATCTAACCCCACCACTTCGAAGCCCCGGCCTGGAAACCCCAGTCCGGGGCTCTTGTTTGGCGGGTTTTCCGCAGGACGGTTCGGCCGGCCACGCACCTTTTTTCTCGCTCAGCCACCCTCCTTGTCCCTACCCCTATGGGACTTCATTTTCCATCATGAGCAGCACCCAAATCGTTGATATCAAAGCCCGCGAGATCCTCGACTCCCGCGGCAACCCCACCATCGAAGTCGATGTCGTCCTCGCCTCCGGCGTCCGCGGTCGCGCGGCCGTCCCGTCCGGCGCCTCCACCGGCACCTACGAAGCCCACGAACTCCGCGACAGCGACGTGAGCTCGAAGTCCTTCGCCAAGGGCATCGACCCGAAGAAGCGCTACAACGGCAAGGGCGTCCTCAAGGCCGTCGAGAACGTCAACGAAGAGATCGCCTCCCTTCTCGTCGGTCACGACGCGCAGGATCAGATCGGCATCGACGCCGCGATGATCGGCCTCGATGGCACCAAGAACAAGAGCAAGCTCGGCGCCAACGCCATCCTCG
>CAIXQT010000085.1 GCA_903921665.1 uncultured Opitutia bacterium | reverse complement strand
CCGCCGGTCAGGCTTTCCTGCGCGTCGATAACCCGTCCTACGCGTTGGCTCTCCTTTGCTCGGTGCTGGAGGCGCGCCTCTGGCCCCGCCCTCCTGCGGGCATCCACGCTTCCGCTGTCATCGCCGCCTCGGCCAAGGTCGACCCCGCGGCCCACATCGGTCCCCTTTGCGTCATCGGTGAAGGCGCCACGATTTCTTCCGGCACGGTGCTGGAGGCTCGCTGCTATGTCGGCGCGCACGCGCTCGTCGGCACCGATTGCTGGCTCAAGCCTGGCGTGACGATCGGCGACTACTGCGTCCTCGGCGCCCGTTGTCGCCTCCAGTCCGGTGCGGTGATCGGAGCCGACGGCTTCGGCTACGAGCCGGTCAATGGCGAGATCCAGCGTATCCCGCAGATCGGCAACGTGGTCTTGGAAGAGGATGTCGAGGTCGGCGCCAATTCCACCCTCGACCGCGCCCGCTTCAGCCAGACGGTAGTCGGGCGGGGCACCAAGATCGATAATCTCGTCCAGATCGCCCATAATGTCCGCATCGGCCGCCAGTGTCTCATCACTGCTCAGGTCGGCATCGCCGGCAGCACGACCCTCGGCGACCATTGCGTCCTCGGCGGCCAGTCCGGCGTGGCCGGACACCTCACCCTTGGTGACCGCGTCAAGCTGGGCGCTCAGACGGGTCTTTTCGAGGACGTGCCGGCTGATGGCTTCATGAACGGCACGCCCGCCGTGCCATTCGGCCTGGAACGACGTCTGGTGGTCCTTTCGCGTCGTCTCCCTGAATTGTTCAAAAAGGTTGATTCGCTGGCCGCCTCCTTGGACTCTGCAGGCCGTTAAACGACATGAGCCTACCTGAGATGAAGATTTTCACCGGCAACGCCAACCCGGCGCTGGCCAAGGAAATCTGCGAGCATCTCGGCGTTCCGCTCGGCACCGCCACAGTCAATCGCTTCCCCGACGGCGAGACGTTCGTGCAGATCAACGAGAACATCCGCGGCTGCGACGTCTATGTCATCCAGCCGACCTGCGCGCCGGCTAACGACCGCATCATGGAACTGCTGATCATGATCGACGCGCTGCGTCGCGCTTCCGCCGCCCGCATCACGGCCGTGATCCCATTCTTCGGCTACGCTCGCCAGGATCGCAAGGACAAGCCCCGCGTGCCGATCACGGCCAAGCTCGTCGCCAACCTGCTGACCGCCGCCGGCGCCAACCGCGTGCTGACGGTCGACCTGCACGCCCAGCAGATCCAGGGCTTCTTCGACATCCCGGTCGATCATCTCTACGCTTCGCCGGTCTTCTACGCGCACATCAAGAACAAGCCTTGGCTCAAGGACGCCACGGTCTTCTCGCCTGACGTGGGCGGCCTGAAGTACGCCTCGGCCGTGGCCGACATGCTCAACCTCCCTTACGGTTTCGTCGCCAAGCGTCGCACGAGCGCGACCACCGTCCAGGCCACGAGCCTCGTCGGCGAAGTCGAAGGCCGCGACATCATCCTGGTCGACGACATGACGGAGACCGCGGGCACGCTCGTGGCCGCCGCCGAACTGCTCAAGAAGAACGGCGCCCGTTCGGTGCGCGCGGTGGTCTCTCACTGCATGATCCAGGAGATCGCCTTCGAGCGCCTCCGCCGCGGCGTCATCGACGAGGTCATCACGACCAACTCCGTGCCGGCCGACTGGCCGAAGGACCTGCCGATCACGGTGCTTTCGATCGCCCCGCTGCTGTCCGATGCGATCCGTCGCATCCATGGCAACAACAGCGTGACCGACCTCTTTCCGATCAAGGGCCACTGAGCCTGCCGTCAGGACATGAAAAAGGCCGCCTCGTTCGAGGCGGCCTTTTTGTTGGCGAGTGAGGGTAGGGCTTACTTCTTCGCGTCGGCGAGGAACGTGAGGATCACCTGAGCCTGGTCGCCGGTGTGACCCTTGTGGTCGGCGTAGACGCACTTGCCGTCCTTGAACAGGAAGGCGCTGCGGCCGGCCATGCCGATGATGTTCTTCACGCCGAAGGCTTCGGTAACGGCTTTCTTCTCCTTGTCGGCGAGGAGGCGGAAGGGGAACTTCTGCTCTTCCTTGAATTCCTTCTGCAGCTTCTCGTCATCGGTGCTCACGCCGAGGACGTTGACGCCGGCCTTCTGGAGGGCGTCCCAGTTGTCACGCAACGAGCAACCCTGCTTGGTGCAGCCGCCGGTCTTGGCCTTGGGGTAGAAGTAGACGAGCAGGTAGCCCTTAGCGCCTTCCTTGGCGAGGGAGACAGGCTTGCCGTCTTGGTCGTTGCAGGTGACGTCCGGGATGGAGGCGCCGACGGCGAGCTTTTCAGCCGCGTCACCGAAGAAGGGGAGGAGGGACATGAGGAGGGAGGCGAAGAGAGTCTTCATGACAGGCAGGTTGGGTCCCGGCGGACAAAAGGCAAATGCGACCGTCGGTGTTTTCGTGTCGCTTGTCCGTCGGTCCGGAGGCAAAAATATGGCTATGCTGCAGGCTGTCCTCGACACCATCCCTCATCGCCCGCCGTTCCTCTTCTTGGACCGGATCGACGAGGTCCGGGCCGACGGCGCCACCTGTTCGCGTACCTTCCGGGCCGATGAGCCTTTCTACTCCGGACATTACCCGGGAAATCCGATCACCCCGGGCGTCCTGCTCTGTGAATCGGTGTTTCAGGCGGGCGCGATTTACCTGACCAAGAAGCTCCAATCCGAAGGCGGCGCCCCTGCTGGCAAGACGCCTGTGCTCTGCCGCATCGAGGAAGCCAAGTTCAAGGGAATGGTGAAGCCTGGCGATACGGTCTCGATCGAGGTGAAGCACGTCGAGACGCTCCAGCAGTTCCATTTCATGACGGGCACGGTACGTCGCGACGGCAAGGCCGTCCTGACTATCCGCTTCGCCCTCGCCCTCGTCGACCAACCCGCCTGACCTATGTCCTTCCTCGGCCTTACCGGTAAGACCTACCTCGTCCTCGGCGTCGCGAACAAGAAGTCCGTCGCCTGGCACGTCGCCAAGACCCTCGAGGCGGAAGGCGCCAAGGTGGTCTACTCCGTGCGCTCCCAGGCCCGACTCGACTCGCTGAAGGGCCTGCTCGACGGCAAGCCGGTCTACCTCTGCGACCTCGAGCACGAAGCCCAGACGCAGAAGCTCGCCGCTGACGTCGGGCGCGAACACGGACCGCTTGATGGCGTGCTCCACAGCGTGGCCTTCGCCAATTTCTCCCGGGGCATGCAGCCCTTCCACGAGACCGTGCGCGCCGACTTCCTGCAGGCCACCGCGATCTCCGCGTTCTCGCTCGTCGAGCTCTCCCGCGCGCTGAAGCCCCACCTGAAGCCGGATGCTTCGATCGTCTCGATCGGCATCTCCTCGCAGGTGACGGCCTCGAACTACGGCTACATGTCGCCGATCAAGGCCGCGCTCGAATCCGCCAGCCGTTTCCTCGCGAAATCCTTCTCGGCCGACTCACGCGTGCGTTTCAACTCCGTCAACGCCGGTCCGCTCAAGACGAGCGCGAGCGCCGGTATCCCTGGTTATCTCCACAACTACCTGCACGCCGAGAAGATGACCTTCCGCAAGGAGGCCCTGAAGACGCAGGAGGTCGCCGACACGGCGGTCTGGCTGCTCTCGCCTCGCTCGAGCGGCATCAACGGCCAAGGCATCGTGGTCGACGCCGGCATGGGCTGGAATTTCTTCGACGAAGAACTCGTGGCCGCTTCTTCCCGCCTTCCCGGAGCGTGAACTTCAAGCGCACAGTCCTGTCCGGCCTCGTGGCCGAACTTCCGCCCGAGGTCTGGACCTCCGATGAGGTCGAGCGCCGTCTCGCCCCGGTTTACGGCCGCCTGAAACTGCCGGAAGGCCGCCTGGAGCTCATGACGGGCATCCGTGAGCGCCGCTTCTGGCCGCAGGCGATCCGCCCGTCTGCCGCGTCCGCGCTCGCCGGTCGTCGCGCGATGCAGGCCGCCGGGGTCGGTCCGGCTGACATCGACCTGCTGATTCATTCCTCCGTCTGCCGCGATCGCCTCGAGCCTTCGACCGCGGCCTACGTGCATGGCCTGCTCGGCCTCGGCCCGCAGGCGCAGATCCTCGACGTCTCCAACGCCTGCCTGGGCTTCCTCAACGCCGTCGCGCTCGCCGCGGGCATGGTGGAGTCCGGCCAGATCCGTCGAGCCTTGGTCTGTTCCGGCGAAGACGGGCGCCCGCTCGTCGAACGCACGATTCGTCTCCTCAACGAGGACCTCACGCTGACGCGTGAGACGATCAAGCCGTACTTCGCGAACCTCACCATCGGCGCCGGTGGCGCCGCCGCGGTGGTCTGTCGTGATGACCTGGCCGGCCCTGGTTCGATCCGTCTCCTGGGCGGCGCCGCCGAGACCGATTCTTCCGCCAACGGGCTTTGCGAGGGAGACACCTCGTTCGCCGAACTCGACATGCGCACCGACTCCGAAGCGCTGCTCGCCGCCGGCGTCGCGCTGGCCCAGCGTTGCTGGGGTCGCTTCAAAGGCGTGACGGGTTGGGACGAATCCACGCCGCATCGCGTGGTGACGCACCAGGTAGGCCGTCGCCACTCGTCGCTGCTTTTCGAGAAGCTCGGACTCGACCCCGCGAAAGATTACCAGAGCTTCGATCGTCTCGGTAACGTCGGCTCGGTTTCCGTGCCCGCCACGCTGGCGTTGGGCATCGCCGAAGGAAGGATCAAGTCCGGCGAGCGCGTCGCGCTGCTCGGAATCGGCAGCGGTCTCGCCAGCATGATGCTCGCCATCGAATGCCAATGACCGCCGCCGACCTTTCGCCCGACGTCCGGGCGCTTTATCCGTTCGCGCCGAAGGATTTCGCCGCGCTGTCGGGTCGCATGAGCTACGTCGACCACGGACCGCGCGATGGACGTCCGGTGCTCTTGCTGCATGGCAATCCTTCGTGGTCGTTCCTCTGGCGCGACCTGATCCTGAAGCTCGCCGCGCAAGGTCGCCGCGTCATCGCTCCGGATCATGTCGGCATGGGTCTGTCCGCTCGCCCGGACCGTTTCCTGCGCCTGGCTGATCGTATCGCCGACGTCGAAGCGCTCATCGCCCATCTCGGACTCAAGGAGTTCGACTTAGGCGTCCATGACTGGGGTGGCGCCATCGGCTTCGGCGTCGCCGGTCGTCACCCGGAAAGGGTAGGGAAGATCCTCGTCACGAACACCGGCGCGTTCCTGTCCGACCGGATTCCGGCCCGGATCGCCCTTTGCCGCGCCCCCTTGGTCGGACGGTTCATCGTCCAGGGGCTCAATGGCTTCGCCTGGCCGGCGACCTGGATGTCCGTCGAGAAGCCGCTCAGCCTCGCCGCCAAGGCCGGTTTCCTCGCCCCCTACGGGTCTGCCTCGGTCCGCCGGGCGGTCGCCGATTTCGTGGCCGATATCCCGATGGAGGCCGAACACCCCACCCGGAATGTCTTGGCGGCCGTGGAGGCCTCTTTGGAGGGGTTGAAGGGCAAGCCCATGCTGCTTTGCTGGGGAATGCGTGACTTCTGCTTCGACCGGTCATTCTTGGAGGGCTTCATCGCCCGTTTCCCGGGCGCCGGGCAGCTTCTTTTCGCCGAGGCCGGGCACTATGTCCTCGAGGATGCCGGCGAAGCGGCGCTCGGTCCGATCGCCGCCTTTTTCGGCCCGGCCTGAGCACCCGATTTTGGCCTGCGCCGGAGGGGGCGGAAAAGGCCTGTGGATAACGTGTGAACAACGATTTCTAACACCCCCTATAAGTTTTTGTAAGGGGTTGATTGGTAGTCATTTCTGGGCGGCCAAAAACATTCACGGTGAGGGTGTTTCCTGTTGCAGATACCCCTGTGAAAAACAGCATGAAAACACCCCTCCTTCCGGCGGGGAAATATCATTTATTTACACACTAAAACATGAGCGAAAATTCTGAGAAAACCCCGAATCGCGGCAAGCATGCCGGCAACGAGAGCTACGGCGCCGCGGACATCAAACGCCTCAAGGGCCTCAAGGCCGTGCGCGAACGACCCGGTATGTATATCGGTGATACGAACGAGACCGGCCTCCATCACTGCGTGTATGAGATCGTCGACAACTCGATCGACGAAGCGCTCGCCGGTTATTGCAAGAGCATCAAGGTCGAGATCCATGCGGATGGCTCGCTCTCCGTCGAGGACGACGGTCGCGGCATTCCCGTCGCGATGCACCCGGAAGAAAAGGTCCCGACGCTCGAGCTCGTGCTCACCAATCTTCACGCCGGCGGCAAGTTCGACAAGGGCGCCTACCAGGTTTCCGGCGGTCTCAACGGCGTCGGCGCGAAGTGCGTCAACGCCCTCTCCGACAGCTTCATCGCGGAAGTCAGCCGCGAAGGCGAGGTCCACCAGATGAAGTTCTGCCGCGGCGAAGTCACGCAGTCCATCAAGGTCATCGGCAAGACGAAGCGCACCGGCACGAAGATCACCTTCCATCCCGATCCGGAGATCTTCGTCGCCACGCAGGAATTCAAGTACGACACGCTCGTGCGCCGCATGCGCGAACTCGCGTTCCTCGTCCCCGGCATCACCGTCGAGATGAAGGACCAGCGCTCCAACCGCGCCGATAAGTTCGAATTCAAGGAAGGCATCGCCGAATATGTCTCGTTCCTCAACGCGAACGAGGAACGCCTTTTCGAGAAGCCGATCCTAATCTCCGCCGAGGTCGATTTCACCGACCTTTCCAACCCGCGCGTGATGGCCGACGGCGAGAAGCCCAAGCCGGGCATGCGCCGCATGACCCTCGACGTCGCCCTGCAGTATAACGACCGCTACGACGAGATGGTCTTCAGTTACGCCAACCTGATCAACCAGCCCGAGGGCGGCACGCACCTCTCCGGCTTCCGTTCCGCGCTGACCCGCGTGATCAACCATTACGCCAAGTCCAACAACCTCATCAAGGACAAGGACTCCAAGCTCAACGGTGACGACATGCGCGAAGGTCTCGTGGCCGTCATCTCCGTCAAGCACCCCGACCCGAAGTTCCAGTCCCAGAACAAGACCCGCCTCACCAATCCT
>CAIXQT010000084.1 GCA_903921665.1 uncultured Opitutia bacterium | reverse complement strand
TTGAGGGAGCCGAGATCGGCGTCCTTGTCGGTGTACACTTTGGCAGGCATGGTGTTTGGTGGAAAAGGGGGTTACTTGGAGGCCTTCTTGAGGCCGCGGGAAAGGGCGACGTTGCCGGTGCGGGCGGTCTCGAGGATGCCGTGCGGGCTGATGAGGTCGATGAAGGCGGCGATCTTGTTCTCGTTGCCGGTAAACTCGATGACGAGGGAGTCGTGGGCGACGTCGACGACCTTGGCGCGGAAGAGGGCGGCGACCTCGAGGATCTCGGTGCGGCTCTTCTTGTCGCACTTCACCTTGCAGAGGATCAGCTCGCGGGCGACATGGTCGACCTCCTCGCGGGAGAAGTCGTGGACGGTGATGACGTTGATCAGCTTATCGAGGGCCTTGACGCAGCGGTCGAGGGCGGCGTCGTCGGCGACGACGGTCGCGGTGATGCGCGAGTAGGCCGGGTCGTGGGTCGGTCCGACGTTGAGGGTCTCGATGTTGAAACCGCGGCCGGAGAGCATGCCGGCGACGCGAGCCAGGACGCCGAACTTGTTTTCGACGAGGGCGGAGAGCGTGTGCTTCTTCTTGGGGGGCGTCATGGCGACTGGAGAGTGTGGTGGAAGGGGTGGACGGAGAGGGACTCGAACCCACGACATTCTGCGTGTAAAGCAGACGCTCTAACCAACTGAGCTATCCATCCAAAGGAAGGGTTGGTATAGGGATGCCCCCCGCCTTTTGTCCACTATGAAAACCGCCCCGCGGGCTTGCCCCGGGCCCGTTTGAACCGCAATCTGCGGGCAAATGGACCCCGTCCGCCGCCAACGCATCCTGGAACAGCTCCAGACCCTCGCCCAGCCGGGCCTCGCCAAAGAGGGTCTTTTGGAGTGCATCCGCCTCTTGGATGCGGAAGTGGCCGCCCCGGAATCAGGGCTGCCGGGCGACCTCGATCACTACCTTCGCCGCCGCTCTTACGAAAAGGCGCTGGTGTTTCTCCAAGGCGGCACGCCTGGCGCGGGGACCTGCGGCCGCGGCGCATGAGCGGCAACCCTTTCGATAAGCTGGACGGGCAGGAGCTGCCGCCCGGCCCGCCCCCGAAGCCGGTCGTGCCCGCCGCCAAGGCGAAGCCGAAGCTGGGCAAGGTGATCCTGCAATACGAACGCGCGGGCCGCGGCGGCAAGGAGGTCACGATCCTGAAGGGTCTCTGGATCGAATCGCAGGAGATGCGCATGCGCGAGGCGCTGCTCAAGGAACTCAAGCGTGCCCTCGGTACCGGCGGCGCCTTGGAGGGTCGCGAGATCGTGCTGCAAGGCGACCGTCGCGACACGGCGAAGGCCTGGCTGCTCAAGGAAGGTTTCACGACCAACCTCTGAGCCGCAAAACCACTCGCCTCCGGCCCGCGCGTCGGTAGGGTGGAAGCGTGCCCGACCTGCAGCCCAGTCTCATCCGCCTCGACGGCGACTTCGCGCCCGTGCGCCGAGTCGTCGAGCTGCTACGCGACGCAGGCGGTCGCCCGTTTCTCGTCGGCGGTTGCGTGCGCGACGCGCTGATGAAGGTGCCGGTACTCGACTTCGACATCGAAGTCTACGGCCTCGGCACGCGCCAGGTCGAAGCGGCCCTGCGCAAGGAATTCGGCATCATCACGGTCGGCGCCGCGTTCGGCGTGACGAAGCTCAAGGACTTCCCGGTCGATGTCTCCGTGCCTCGCCGCGAGAACCGTACGGGCGCCAAGCATACGGATTTCGACGTGCAGGCCGACCCGACGATGACGCCGAAGGATGCCGCGGAACGCCGGGACTTCACGCTCAACGCGATCATGTGGGATCCGTTCACGGACGAAGTGATCGACCCCTGGGGCGGCGTCGCTGACCTGGCCGCGAAGCGCCTCCGTCATGTTTCGGCGAAGTTCGCCGAAGACCCCCTCCGCGTGCTCCGCGCGATGCAGTTCGCCGCGCGCTTCGAATTCATGGTCGCGCCGGAGACGATCGCTCTCTGCGCCACGCTCACCCAGGCCGACCTCCCTCCGGAGCGCCTGATGGAGGAGTGGACTAAGCTCATCCTCCGCGGCCGTAAGCCGTCGATGGGCTTGGCTTTCCTGCGGGACTGCGGTTGGACCAAGTTCTACCCCGGTCTGCACGCCATCATCGACGTGCCTCAGGATCCCGAGTGGCATCCCGAAGGCGACGTATGGAACCATACCCTGCACTGCCTTGATGCGTACGCCAAGGAGCGCGTCGGCGACCGTGATGAGGACCTGATCGTGGGCCTGGCGGTCTTGCTGCACGATTTCGGCAAGGCCACGCACACGAAGGTCGAGCCGCATGACGGCCGCATCCATTCTTATGGTCACGAGGAAGCCAGCGTGCCGCTCGCCGAGAAATTCCTCGGGCAGATCACGCGCGAGACGAAACTGCTCGAGGCGATTCTGCCTTTGGTGCGCTGGCATGCCCAGCCGCATGAACTTTTCCGGGCCAAGGCCGGCGATGCCGCCGTCCGCCGTCTCGCCGCCAAGGTCGTACGCATCGACCGTCTGATCCGGGTCGATATCGCCGATCGCAAAGGACGTCCGCCGCTCTGGCCGGGGGAAGCCTCACCGCAAGGAGTCTGGCTGGCGGAGCGGGCAGAGGCCTTGAAGGTCGCCGATTCGGCGCCCAAGCGCATCATCCTCGGCCGCCATCTCATCGCCCAAGGTCATAAGCCGGCCGGCTGGTTCTCCCAGGTCCTCGACGAGGCTTTCGAAGCCCAGTTGGACGGCGTCTTCGGGGATGAAGCCGGCGGCCTCGCTTGGCTGAAGGAACGCATGGCCAAGGGCGTTGTCTGATTTTATTACCATGTCGCAACCTGCCGCCGGTATCCCGGAACTCCTCGTCGGTCAGCCCGACTGGAACGCCGTGCTCGTCAAAGTGCTGGCGAACTTCGCCTGCGCCACGGGTACGATCCACCGCACGGATCCGTCCACGGGTCTGCTCACGTTGGTGACCCAGCACGGAATCCCGCCGCACGTGCTCCCGATGCTGCTGCCGAAGATCGATAACATCCCGTTCGGTAAAGGCATCGCCGGTTGCGCCGCCCAGCGCAAGGAGGCCGTGCAGCTTTGCAACCTCCAGGAAGACCTCGGCGGCGTCGCCAAGCCCGACGCGCGCAAGACGAACGTCCAAGGCGCGCTCGCCGTTCCGATCGTCGGCGCCGACGGTAAGGTCATCGGCGTCCTCGGCATCGGCAAGATGCAGCCGTACGACTTCACCCCCGCCGAGATCGCGGATCTGAACGCCGTCGCGGCCTTGATCTCCGCTAGGCTTTAAGTCGTCTGCTTAGGTTCTGACGAAGAACTAAGAACAACGAACTAAGAACGCTGCTCCAACGCTCTTCCCGTCGGCGACCCCTTCTGCTTGAGCAGGCCTTCGGGCAGGCCGGCGTAGACGAGCTTGCCGCCTTTGTCCCCGCCTTCGGGTCCGAGTTCCATCACCCAGTCGGCGGCAAGGATCACATCGGCGTGGTGTTCGATCACGATGAGCGTGGCGCCCGCGTCGCGCAGACGACCGAGCAGCGCGAGGAGCTTGGCGATATCGTCCCAGTGCAGGCCGGTCGTGGGTTCGTCGAGGACGTAAAGCCGGCCGGAGTGGTCGCGCCGCGCGAGTTCGGACGCGAGCTTGAGGCGCTGGGCTTCGCCGCCGGAGAGCGTGTTGGCGGCCTGGCCGAGCTTGAGATAGCCGAGGCCGACCTCCGCGAGGGTGCGGAGTTTCTCGGCGAGCTTGGGTTGCGCGCGGAAGATTTCGGCGGCTTCGTTGACGGAAAGGCCGAGCGCGTCCGCGATACTGAGTCCCTTGAAGCGTACCTCGAGCGTCTCGCGGTTGAAACGTCGGCCCGCGCAGCTGGGGCAGTCGACGAACGTCTCGCCGAGGAACTGCATGTCGAGCGCGACCGAGCCTTCGCCGGAGCACGTCTCGCAGCGTCCTCCGCGCACGTTGAAGCTGAAGCGGCCCGGGCCGTAGCCGCGGGCCTTGGCGAGGGGGAGCGCGGCCCAGAGGTCGCGCATGAGGTCCATGATGCCGGTGAAGGTCGCGGGATTCGAGCGCGGGGTGCGGCCGATGGGCTCCTGGTCGACGGCGGTGAAGGCGGTGATCTGCTCGAGGCCGTCGATGCCGGCGTGGCGGCCGGGCACGACCTTGGCGCCGTTGATCTTACGCGCGGCCGCGGCGGAAAGGATGTCGATGGCCAGCGTGCTCTTGCCTGAGCCGGAGACGCCGCAGACGACGGTGAGGCCGCCGATCGGGAATGAGGCCGTGACGTCCTTGAGGTTGTTCTCGGTGGCGCCTTTGACGGTGATCGCGGCCTTACCGATGGGCTTGCGCTTTACGATGCCATCGAGGGTGGCGCGTCCGGAAAGGTAAGCCCCCGTGCGCGAACCCGCATGCACGGCGCAGGCTTTGGGTGTGCCTTCGAAGACGATGCGCCCGCCGTCGATGCCGGCGCCAGGGCCCATCTCGATGAGGTGGTCCGCGGCGAGCATCATGTCGCGGTCATGCTCGACGACGAGGACGGTATTACCGAGGTCGCGCAGGCCACGGATCGAACCGATCAGGCGCTGATGGTCGCTCGGGTGCAGGCCGATGCTGGGTTCGTCGAGGACGTAGGTCACGCCGACGAGTCCGAGGCCGAGCTGCGTGGCGAGGCGGACGCGCTGGGCTTCGCCGCCGGAGAGCGAACTGCACTCGCGTTCGAGGGTGAGGTAGTTGAGGCCGGCGTCGTGGAGGAACGCGAGGCGCCGCTCGAGCCCGCGGCGGGCTTCTTCGGCCGGCATGACGCCGGGATGCGTGGCGAGCTGCTTCGTGAACTCCAGCGCCGCGGGAATCGTCATCGCCAGGAACTCGGCCATGGTCTTGCCGTTCAGGCGCAGGGAGAGGGCGGTGGGGGAGAGGCGGCGGCCTTGGCACCCGGCGCAGACGGAGCCGGCCTGGAACTGGAGGAGGCGCTGGCGCAACGATTCGCCGGTGGTGGTGCGGTAGGCGTGCTCGAGCTCGGTGAACATACCCGTCCAGACGGTCTCGACCGGCTTACGGCCCTTGGGTGGCGGGAGCAGGAACTTACGCTTCGGGTCGCCGTGGAGCAGCAGGTCGCGCACGGCTTTGGGGAGATCGCGCCACGGGGTCTTAAGGTCGAACGGCACCTGCTCGGCGAGCGCGCGCGTGATCGCGTTGCGGCGGATGAGGGTCTTGCGGGTCGCGCACTTCCAGGGCTTCACGACGCCGTCATGGATCGACAGCGATTCGTCGCGGATGGAGAGGCTTTCCTGGAAGCGCATCTGGCGGCCGAGACCACCGCAGTCGGGGCAGGCCCCTTCGGGATGGTTGTGCGAGAGCGCGCGCGGGCTGATGGGCTCGTACGTCTCGCCGCAATGCTCGCAGGCGAGGTGGAGCGACAGCACGTGTTCTTCCCAGCCTCCGTCTTTTTCCGCCAAGACCATGGCCCGATGGCGGCCTTCGCGGAAGGCGAGTTCGAGCGAGTCGGCGAGGCGGCTGCGCTGATCGGGGCCCGCGACGATGCGGTCGACCACGACGTCGAGTTGCTTCGCTTCGCGGCCGCTCAGTAGGCCGGCAGCTTCCTCAAGGGTGGCTACGACGCCGTCGACGCGGACGCGCGAGAAGCCGCGGCGGCCGAGGTCGGCGGAAGCTTCTAGGAGGACGGAAGGCTTATCCTTGGCGACCGGGGCGACGACCATCAGGCGGGTGCCGGCGGGGATGGATTCGAGTGAGCGTAGGTTATCGTCGAGCGAACGGCGGCGGACCGGGTGGCCGTCCTGTAGGCAGCGGCGGTCGCCCGCGATGATCCAGAGCGGCCGCGCGTGGTCGGCGATCTCCGTCAGGGTGGCGACCGTCGAACGGGGGTTGGTGTTGCCACCGGTCCGCTGGGCGATGGCGATGACTGGCGATAGCCCCCGGATGAAGTCCACGTCAGGGCGGGGGGCGGCATCCAGCATGCCGCGGGCCTTGGCAGAGAGGGATTCGAGGTATTGGCGGCTGCCCTCGGCGTGCAGGGTGTCGAAAGCCAAGGACGACTTGCCCGATCCGCTGACCCCGGTGATGACCGTCAGCTGATAGCGCGGGATGGTCAGTTCCACGTCCTTGAGGTTGTGGGTACGAGCTCCCTTGATGTGGATGGGCGGGTTCAGGACGGCTGACGATAGCCCCTCGGCCCGCCGGGAGAAGGCGGAAGTGGCGCGTCGACCGTTAATAACTCGTGCCTTAATCCGCTTTTACCTCTTTCGGCGACCTGTCAAGGTGCGGGAATGCCACGCCTCTTTCTCGCTCTGTTGCTCCTGTTCACCGCGCGCGTCTCCGCCGATAAGCTCGAGCCGCGCGTCCTCTTCCTGGGCGACAGCATCACGTATGGCGGCAACTGGACGGTCTATGTCGAATCCGCCATCCGCGCGCAGAAGGGGCTTTCTCGCGCGACGATCGTCAACATGGGCCTTTCCAGCGAGACGACTTCGGGGCTTTCCGAACCTGGTCACGCCGGCGGCAGTTTCCCGCGTCCTGACTTGCACGAGCGACTCGGTCGCGTGCTCGCGCTGTACAAGCCGACGCTCGTCGTCGCTTGTTACGGCATCAACGATGGCATCTATCAGCCGCTCGACGCGGTTCGTCAGCTCGCCTTCCAGGACGGCATGATCAGGTTGCGTCTCGCCTGCATCCGCTCCGGCGCGCAGGTCATCGTGGTGACTCCACCGCTTTACGCGCCGGATGATCGCGCGAAGGATGTCATCAATTACGATGGCGTCATGGAAGCTTACGGCGCCTGGCTCGTCGCGCAGCGTTCGGCCGGCTGGCAGGTCATCGACATCCATCCGCTCCTGCACCAGTCCGTCGACGCCGCGAAGAGGGCTGATCCGACTTTCATCTACGCGAAGGACAACTTGCATCCCGGCGAGCAGGGGCACCTCTTCATGGCCAAGGCCGTGTGGACTTCGCTCGCGCCAATGATGAAGTGGAAGTCCGACGTCGTTTTCGCCGAAGGCGCGAAGCTCAAAGCACTTCGCGAGAGCTCGACAATCCTGCGAGACGCCTGGCTCATGGAGACCGGACACAAGCGCCCTGGGGTCAAGGGCGGGCTCCCGATGGCCCAGGCCGAGGCCCGTTCGGCCGAGTTAATCAGCGAATACCTCAAAAAGTAGGGTTTCAGTTCAATTAGTGGCCTTTTAAGGGGGTAGGGCGGGCTGGGCCTATTGCCCAAGAAACACCCTGCCGACACGAGACTGTAACAATCGCATGAGATGATGCTCCTGTTCCCAAACACATGCACACCTCCCTCAAGTCCCTCGCGCTGCTCGCCCTCACGGCGACCGTCGTCTCCGCTCAGTCCTCTGATGTCGTCACCGTCGACGCCAAGCTGCCTGATTACGCCGTCACCTCCGGCGTGTCGGGTAACCTGAACTCGGTCGGCTCCGACACCCTCAACAACCTGATGACTTTCTGGAGCGAAGGCTTCAAGGCCAAGTACCCCAACGTCAACATCCAGGTCGAAGGCAAGGGATCGGGCACCGCCCCGGTCGCCCTCACCTCTGGCGCCGCCCAGGTCGGCCCGATGAGCCGCGAGATGAAGTCCTCTGAAGTCGCTGGCTTCGCCGGTAAGTTCGGCCACAAGCCGACCAAGATCGCCGTCGCCATCGACGCCCTCGCCGTCTTCGTCCACAAGGACAACCCGGTCCCAGGTCTCTCCCTCAACCAGGTCGACGGCATCTTCTCCTCCACCCGCAAGCGCGGTGGCCAGGACGTCTCCACTTGGGGTGATGCCAAGCTGACCGGCGCCTTCGCTGGTAAGACCATCTCCGCCTTCGGCCGCAACTCGGCTTCCGGTACCTACGGCTTCTTCAAGGACACCGCCCTGAAGAACGGCGACTACAAGTCCTCCATCAAGGAGCAGCCCGGTTCCTCCTCCGTCGTCCAGGGTGTCGCCGCCGACCTCGGCGCGATCGGCTACTCCGGCATCGGTTACAAGACCTCCGGCGTCAAGGCCCTCGCCCTGTCCGTCGAAGATGGCTCGCCCTTCGTCGAAGCCAACTACGCCAACTGCCTCAACGGCAGCTACCCGCTCGCCCGCTACCTGTACGTCTACGTGAACAAGGCTCCTTCTAAGGACATGGACAAGCTGACCAGCGAGTTCATCACCTTCGTGCTCTCCAAGCAGGGCCAGGAAATCACGATCAAGGACGGCTACTTCCCGCTGCCGGCCGACGTTTCGTCCGAAGGCCGCGCTTCGCTCAAGTACTACAGCGCCGAATAAGCTTGGTCTCGAAATCGTACCGTCGCCACCACGCCCTTCGGGGTCGGTCTGAAAAGCGCGGCGGTACGATCTCGGGTCCTCCCAAGGCGGGGTCTCCCCGCCTTACCCTTTCCTAGACCTCAAGACACACGACCGTCACCTGATGGAAACTTCCGACAAAAAACCCGCTCCGGCCGCTGCTCCGGAATCGCGTTTTACCGTGAGTCCCATGACCCTCGCCGCCGACAGGTGGATGGGCCGCCTGATCCGCTTCGGCGGTGTCGGCGTGGTGCTCGCGGTCTTCGGGATGCTCGCCTTCCTGATCTTCCAGGTCTTCCCGCTCTTCACCGGCGCCAAGGTCGCCCCGGTGGGTTCCCTCGCTGTCCCGTCCGCCGCCGTCGCCTTCGGCGAAGATGAATACGGTGACTTTCCCTACGTCGTCCAAGCCGATGGCAAGGTGATCTTCCAGCGTGCCAAGGATGGCTCCAAGCTGCTCGAATGGTCGCCGTCGCTCGGCGATCGCCGCGTCACCGCGGTCCGCAGCTATCCTCGCACCGGTCTCGTCTTCTTCGGCCTTTCCGACGGATCCGTCCAGGAGCTGCGCATCGCCTATCGCTCGACCTTCGACGCGGCGGGTAAGCGCACCGTCGAGCCGGCGGTCACCGCCCTTGAGCCCGTCGCGATCGGTAAGCCCGGCCTGCCTTGCGTCGAGGTCTGGAACGCCAAGGGCTCCCAGTCGCGCCTCCTGCTCGTTCGCCAAGAAGCCGCCGGCAAGCCGCTGCTCACCGCCGTCCGTCTCACCGAACGCAAGGGACTCGGCGGCAAAGCCAAAGTCACCGCCAGCGCTCCCTTCGTCGTCGCCGCCGACGCCGCTTCGGTCGAGCAGGTGCTCCTGCCCTCCACGGCCGAATCGCTCATCATCATCGGCAAGTCCGGCGAGGTGCGCACCTACGCCGACGACGGTACGACTTTCTCGTTCCTTCAGTCTTTCGTGCCTTTCAAGGAGTCACGCGACCCGGCCGTCTCGGCGGCCGGCATGATCTTCGGCAACGTTTCGGTCGTCTTCGTCTGCCGCTCCGGAGAACAGCAGGTCTGGTCGATGTACCCGCAGCTCCAGCCGGACGGCAAGAGCTTGCGCCGATGGGGAAAGATCCATGACGGCGAGAAGCTCGCCGGCGCCGGCGAAGGCATCTACGCCGCCGAAGGCAACAAGTGCTACCTCTCGGTCGCCGGCGGTAAGCTCCAGCTTCGCAACATGACCACCGGTTCGCTGCGCTGGGAAGGGGACGCTCCCGCGGGTTCCATCCGTCAGGTGGCCTTCGCGGGTAACTACGACCGCTTCACCGCCCTTTCGGCCGACGGTAAGCTCCACCGCTGGAGCATCGTCGACCACCACCCGGAATCCTCCTGGGGCGCGTTCTTCGGCAAGATCTGGTACGAAGGCGCCACCGGTCCTGACTACACCTGGCAGTCGAGCGCGGGTTCGGATGAGTTCGAAGCGAAGTATTCCCTCGTCCCGCTCTTCTATGGCACGGTCAAGGGCACCTTCTATGCGCTGCTCTTCGCCTTGCCCATCGCGCTGACCGCCGCGATCTACGTCTCGCAGTTCCTCCGCCCGGAATATAAGAACGTCGTCAAGCCGGTCATGGAGATCATGGCCTCGCTGCCGTCCGTGGTGCTCGGCTTCCTCGCAGGCCTCTGGCTCGCCCCGCTGGTCGACCCCCGCCTGATCTCGCTCTTCTGCGCCATCGGCATCCTCGCGCCCGCCGCCTTGTTCGCCGGCTTCCTTTGGTCGGCGCTCCCGCAGCCGGTCCGCCGCCAAGTGAAGCCCGGCATGGAATTCCTCTGGCTGCTCCCGTTCCTCGCGCTCTGCGCTTACCTCGCCTGGCAGGCCGGCCCGGCCGTCGAAGCCGCCTTCTTCACCGTCAAGGATACCGCGAGCGGCCTGCCGATCGCCGACTTCCGCGAGTGGTGGCGCCAGACGACCGGCGAGACCTACGATTCGCGCAACTCCCTCGTGGTCGGTTTCGTGATGGGCTTCGCGGTCATCCCGATCGTGTTCACCATCGCCGAAGACGCGCTGTCCAACGTCCCGAATTCCCTCGTCTCCGGCTCGCTCGCCCTCGGCGCCAGCCGCTGGCAGACCGTCTGGAGCGTCGTCGTCCCGACGGCTATCTCGGGCATCGTCTCCGGTATCATGATCGGCTTCGGTCGCGCCATCGGTGAGACGATGATCGTCGTGATGGCCACGGGTAACACCGCGGTGATGGAGGCCAATCCCTTCAGCGGCATGCGCACGCTTTCGGCCAACATCGCGGTCGAGCTGCCGGAGGCCGCTGCGGGTCACACCCACTACCGTGCGCTGTTCCTCGGCGCCTGCTGCCTCTTCCTGCTCACCTTCGTGATCAACACCCTCGCGGAAGTCCTCCGCCAGCGCCTCCGTGAGCGCTATAAAGTCGTCTAAGCCATGGCCACCTCTACTGATAGCAGCACGCCGCGCGGCGAAGCCTGGGTCTGGTTCACCGGCCTCGGCCTGATCATCGGCCTGGGCATGGTCATCGGCCTGCTTTCGCTGGTCATCCTGAACGGCGTCACGGTCTTCTGGGCGCCGCCCGTGCCGGTGGCGCAGGTCGACGACGGTCGCACGATCATCGGCCAGCTCGCCCAGCGTCGTGTCCGTGCCGGTTCGCCCGCCGATCATCCGCGTTACGAACTTCAGTACCAGGTCGGTCTCCGTGAGCTCAACGGCAACTCCTACCTCTGGGTCGACGAAGCCAAGATCAAGGGCGAGACCTTCCCGGCCGACGTGCTCGGCCTCGAGCGCGTCGAGAACGGCCCCGCCTTCGTCCGCCCGCAGTCCCTGCGCAAGTCCGACGGCAAGGTCATCGCGATCGCCGATCCGGCCTTCGAAGCCGCTTTCCAGGCCGAAGTCGCCGCGGCCTCTTCTGTCCGCGAGAAGCTGGTCGAGATCACCCGCCATCGCATCGGTGACGTGAACGGCGAGATGGACGAAGCCCGCGTCGCCCTGCGTCGCGCCGAAGACCTCAAGCTCGCCGACGAGATCGCCGACCGCCGCCGCCAGATCGCCGGCCTGGAAGAACGTTTCGCCACCTTGCAGGCAGAGGCCAAGAAGGTCGTCGAGGGCGGGGCGGTCGCCTCGCTCGTCTCCAAGGACGCTTCCGGCCGCGAAGTCGTCGTGCCGCTCACGCAGGTCATCCGCGCCTGGTTCCCGAACCGCCTCGACACGTGGGGTCGCGTAAAGCTCTTCTTCTCCCGTCTCGGCGAATTCGTCTTCGACGAGCCCCGCGAAGCCAATACCGAAGGCGGCCTGATGCCGGCGATCTTCGGCACGCTCGTGATGACGGTCTTCATGAGCCTGATGGTCACGCCGTTCGGCGTCATCACCGCCATCTACCTCCGGGAGTACGCCCAGCAGGGCCCCGTCCTCCGCATCGTGCGCATCAGCGTCAACAACCTCGCCGGCGTGCCTTCCATCGTGTTCGGCGTCTTCGGCCTCGGGTTCTTCGTCTACGTGCTCGGCGGTTCGATCGACCAGCTCTTCTTCGCCGACCAGCTGAAGTATAACAACAATACGCCGGTCTTCGGCACCGGCGGCCTGCTCTGGTGCTCGCTGACGCTCGCCCTGATGACCCTCCCGGTGGTCATCGTCGCCACCGAGGAAGCCCTCGCGGCGGTCCCGCGCGGCATGCGCGAGGCCTCCTTGGCCACCGGCGCCTCGAAGTGGCAGACGAT
>CAIXQT010000083.1 GCA_903921665.1 uncultured Opitutia bacterium | reverse complement strand
TGGTAAGGACGGTCGTAGATCGATTCGCCGAGGCGCGAGTACCCCTGGCCGGCGCCGTAGCGGAGGATGTCCGGCTTGAGGGTGCGGATCATCTGGGAATGGCAGTTGTAGCAGCCTTCGCGGACGTAGATATCCCGCCCAGCCAGCTCAAGGGGGCGATAGGGACGCTGCAGCCGGTGTTCGAGCAGCTTCGCATCGCCGTCACCCTTGTACAGGGCGACCGTCGGGATGATCTGGAGGGCGCCGCCGATGGCCACCGCGATGAGCGAGAGGATGGAGAACGGCAGGGCGTTGTGGAGGAGCTCTTCGTGCCAGCGCGTCCAGGTATAGGTGTTGAGTTCGAAGTGGGCGATCGTCCCGAGCGTGACGACGATGGCCCCGACGAGTCCGACCGTGCTCCAACCGTCTCCGCCGAGCAGCCACAGGCAGACCGTGGCGATGATGCCGAGGGTGAAGAGCACCGGGGCGTTCACGAACCCTCGGAAGGCCGCGGCGGGCTTCGGGGCGGGCGCTTCGGTGACCTGCAGCGTGCCGTCGGTGGCCACGCCGCCGCGGATGGTGCGCATGAGGTTGTAGACCATCAGCAGGTAGCCCAGCAGGTAGAGGCCGCCGCCGAGGGCGCGCAGGTAGTACATCGGGATGATGTTCTTCAGCGTCTCGATGAACGTGTTGGCGGGAGCCGAGCCGTCGGCCGTCAGTTCGTTGAGCGAGAGGCCCTGGCCGACGCCGGCGACCCACATCGAGGCGACGTAGAAGAGGATGCCGATCATCCCGATCCAGAAGTGGAGGTTGGCCAGGCGCTCGCTGTGGAGCTTCGTGCCCCAGAGGCGCGGGACGAGCCAGTAGAACATGCCCGCGGCCATGAAGCCGTTCCAGCCGAGGGTGCCGGCGTGGACGTGGCCGATGATCCAGTCGGTGTAATGGCCGAGGGCGTTGACGGCCTTGATGGAAAGCAGCGGGCCTTCGAAGGTCGCCATGCCGTAAAAGGTGACCGCGGCAGCCATGAACTTGACCACCGGGTCGGTCCGCAGCTTGTCCCAGGCGCCGCGTAGCGTGAGCAGGCCGTTGAGCATGCCGCCCCACGAGGGCGCCCAGAGCATCAGCGAGAAGATCATGCCGAGGCCCTGCAGCCAGCCGGGCAGGGCGGTGTTGAGCAGGTGGTGGGGGCCGGCCCAGATGTAGAGGAAGATCAGCGACCAGAAATGGATGATCGACAGACGGTAGCTGTACACCGGACGTCCCACGGCCTTCGGGACGAAGTAGTACATGATGCCGAGGATCGGGGTGGTCAGGAAGAAGGCCACGGCGTTGTGGCCGTACCACCACTGCACGAGCGCGTCCTGCACGCCGCCGAAGATCGGGTAGCTGTGCAGCAGGCTCGTGGGCAGCGAGAGGTGGTTCACCACGTAGAGCAGGGCGACGGTGATGATCGTGCCGATGTAGAACCAGATGGCGACGTAGAGGCTGCGCTCGCGCCGACGGGCGAGCGTCGTGAAGAAGACGATGCCGAAGACGATCCAGATGACGGCGACGAGGAGGTTGATCGGCCAGATGAGCTCGGCGTATTCCTTGCCGCGCGTCAGGCCGAGGGGGAGGGTGATGGCCGCGAGAAGGATGATGAATTGCCAGCCCCAGAAATGGACCTTGCCCAGGAACTCGCAGGCCAGCCGCGTCTTGAGCAGGCGTTGTGACGAGTAGTACACCCCGGCGAACACCATGTTGCCGACGAAGGCGAAGATGGCCGCATTGGTATGCAGGGGCCGTAGCCGGCCGAAGGTAGTGTAGGGCAGGCCGAAATTGAGGGCCGGGAATGCCAGCTGGAGGGCGATGAACACGCCGAAGAAGATACCCGCGACGCCCCAGAAGACGGAGGCGAGGGTGAACCGCCGAACAATCTCGTCGTTATAGCGGATGGTGGTGGTGCTTTCGTTCATGGAAGTCGTGAGGAAGGGGGCGTCCCGTCTTCGTCCAGCGGACGGAGGGAGTCGCGATCATAGCCGTCTTCGCCGCGGTTACGCTGGTCCCAGAGGAACGCCAACGCGGCCAGCAGCGCCAGGATGACGGAGAAGAAGACGGTGAGAGCGAGAGCGGCCATATGTCGTAAGGGACGACGCCCTGAGATTACCTTTCGGCCAGACGCATTCAATCAGCGTCCGTCACGCGAAACCGGCTGCATGGAATTTTCATGTCTTAGAATGATTTTAACCAATGGGCTTAAAATGATTCTAAGAACACGAGGTACTGCCTCCTATGCCTATGTATAAAGGGCGAGACCTATGTTCGTTTGTTAGGTCAGCTTTCCCTCGAGACGCATGATTAGCGAAACAACGGAGACGATTAGGTCCGCTAAAACCATCCGGTAGTCCTCTGTCGACTACTTCGCGGCCTTGTCTCTCGCGATGATGCGATCGAACCAAACTCTGGCCGCCGCCGTCGCCGGACCGTCGCGCAGGGGCCAGCGGTCGTTGTGCGGGTGCTTCACGAGATCGTTGGGGAAGGTCCCGAAGTGCGCGGCCATATCGACGTTGAGAAATTCCACGTTGGTCGGCGCGACGGCAGTGACGAAATTCTTGGTCTCGGCACCCGCTTGGCAGACAAGCAGCGGCCGGCCGGCTAGACGGCGGAGGCGGACCGTCGCTTCCTCGCGATAGCGGGCCAGCGGCGAACCCCAGGCGTGGCCCTTCCACTCAAGCATCCCGTCGAAGTGGTCGTGGGCCCAGAGGCCGCACCAGAGCTTCGCGACTTCATCATCGTGCAGGCCGAGGAAGGAGACGCCGATGGCACCCCGCGAGAAGCCGCAGAGCACCACCTTTTGAGGATCCCCGCCGAACTCCGCGCAGATCCGGGGGATGTTCGTCTTGGCGTAGTCGACGGTAGCGTCGATGTCTCCCCACCAGGTCCGTTCGTTCTTGAGGCGGTCCTTGGCGACGTACGGGAGCACGACCCAGATGGCCTTGCCGCGGGCGACGCCGAAGCCAAGCGCGGCGCCCTCGACCTCGCCGGTCGAACCGGAAGTCGGGAAATAGTTGCCGGTGTATTCGGCGATGACCGGCCAGTTCTTGCCGCGGGCCTTCCAGTCCGGGGTCCAGTCATCGGGCAGGGCGATCAGGTGACGTACCTTGGTGCCGGCATATTCTACGGTCGTGATGGCGGCGCGCTTACCCGGTTGCGGGCCTTGTTCCGTGAGCGGCGGCAGGACTAGGTCCACGGCCGCGAGCGACGTCGCCATGGTCAGGATGAGCAGGGCGAGGCGCATGGGCGTGCTCAGGACAGCTTGTTATCGACGACCTGGGTGCGCGTCCAGAGGTCGTGCCACGCGCGCTTGTCGCGTCGGAACAGCGGTACGTGGAAGTTCACGATGCCGAGCAGCATGAAGAAGGGGTTCGGCAACGTGAAGAATGCGGCCTTCCAGGCGGAGCGGAGCAGCGAGGCGAGGAAGCCCGGTGCTTCGGTGTCCGGCAGGCCGATCGTCCGTAGGTTGAAGATGCGTTTGCCGAGGGTGCGGCCGGCGAGGAGCCATTCCTGCAGGGCGAGCGCCAGCAGCATGGTCACGAAGCTCACGTTGCCCTGGAAGGCGTACCAGACCGAGAAGGCTTCCAGGTCCGGATTGTCCTTGGCCGTCAGCTTCGTGGTCATCCCGCGTAAGGCTTCGAGGTCGCGCGGATTACCTGA
Source organism: uncultured Opitutia bacterium (assembly GCA_903921665.1). GTDB lineage: Bacteria > Verrucomicrobiota > Verrucomicrobiia > Opitutales > UBA953 > UBA953. Next base: position 1,957 of record CAIXQT010000083.1, on the reverse strand, counting down.
GGTGATCGCCTTGACATATTGGTCGGTGAAGCGGTGCGTCCACGCGTCGACCTTCTGGCGGGCGGCGAGCTCGTCCGGCCCGGCGAGGAGTCCGGCGAGGGCCCAACCGAGGAACATCAAGGGGACGATATCCGCCAGGCAGGCGAGGGTCCGCCACCAGTATCCCGCAGGGGGCGGCGGGATCGGGGGAGGGTTAGCCACGGGCTTGGGCGCGCTCGCAGGCTTCGAGCGTGTTCTTCATCAGCATCGCCACGGTCATCGGGCCCACGCCGCCGGGGACGGGCGTGATGGCTTCGCAATGCGGAGCGACGGCATCGAAGTCGACGTCGCCGACGATGCGGTAGCCGGTCTTCTTGGTGGCGTCCGGCACGCGGTTGATGCCGACGTCGATGACGACCGCGCCGGGCTTGACCATGTCGGCGGTGATGAAGCGGGGCTTGCCGATGGCGGCGACGACGATGTCGGCCAACCGGACGATGGCGGGGAGGTCCTTGGTGCGTGAGTGGGCGATGGTGACGGTGCAGTCGCAGCCCTTGGCGAGGAGCAGGGCGGCGGCGGGCTTGCCGACGATGAGGGAGCGGCCGACGACCACGGCGTGCTTACCGGCGGTCTCGACGCCGGAGCGCCGGAGGAGTTCGACGACGCCGGCGGGCGTGCAGGCCGCAAAGGCGCCGGGGAGTTCCTGGACGAGACGGCCGATGCTCTGCGTGCCGAAGCCATCGACGTCCTTGTCGGGTGCGACGCGATTGAAGACTTCGGTCTCCGGGAGATGCTTGGGCAGCGGCGCCTGGATCAGGATGCCATGCACCGATTTGTCGGCATTGAGGGCGTCAAGGTGGGCGAAGAGTTCTTCCTTGGTGACCGTCTCGGGGAAGAGCTGGAGCGAGGCCTTCATGCCGACCTCGGCCGCGGTCTTCTGTTTCTTGGTCACGTAGGAGACCGAGGCGGGGTCGTCGCCGACGCGGACGAAGGCCACGTGGGGCACGACCGGGGCGAACTTGGCCACGCGTTCCTTCACTTCGGCGAGGACCTGTTGGGCGATGGCGTTTCCGTCGATGAGGCGCATGGGGGATGACTAAGACGGTCAGCCCGCCGAGGGCGAGAAAAGTCCTTCGGCGGCCAACCGGATGATTGTCTCGCCCTGCGGGGGCAAATGCCTCAATCCAGTGGCGTGCCTTCCGAAGGACCCATGCGTATTCATAAGTTCCTCGCCCAGGCGGGGGTCTGCTCCCGTCGTGAGGCGGAGCGCCTGGTCGCCTCGGGGTCGGTGATGATCAACGGCAAGCTCGCTGTCACGGGACAGCCCGTCGACCCGGCCGTGGACACGGTCATCTGCCAAGGTCAGCATATCAAGCCGCTGAACCGCACGGTGGTGCTGATGATGAACAAGCCCCGCGGCTACCTCTGCACGAACGACGACTCCCATGGCGGCCAGACGGTCTTCGACATGGTCCCTCCGGAGTACGGCAAGCTTCGCCTCTTTTGCGTCGGTCGCCTGGATAAGGATTCCGAAGGCCTGTTGATCCTGACGAACGACGGCGAACTGGCCAACAAGGTCATGCATCCCTCGGGCGGTGTCATCAAGCGCTACGAGATCATCCTCAATCGCGACTACGATCCGACGCTCACCCCGCGTCTGCTCAAGGGCGCGGTGGAAGAAGGGGAGCACCTACGTTTCAAGAAAGTCATCCGCCATCCGGACAACGCCGCCCACCTCGAGGTGCATCTCGACCAAGGGCGTAAGCGCGAGATCCGCCGACTCTTCGAGATCTTTGGTTTTCACGTCAAGACCCTGCGGCGTTTCCAGATCGGCGGCCTGGTCCTCCGGAAGATGCCCCTGGGAGACTGCCGGCCGCTTTCCCGTAAGGAAATCGACTCGATTTTCGAGAACTAAGGCCGGACGGGCCATCTAGGGCTTGCACCATCGGGCAAAGGGATTTCCATACGTCTACCCCCG
>CAIXQT010000082.1 GCA_903921665.1 uncultured Opitutia bacterium | reverse complement strand
GTGATGGCGCCGGTGAACTTCAGGCGCGTGGCGTTGGTGTTCACCGCCCGGAGGGTGATCACCGACGAGCCACGATTGAACGTGCCGCTGCTGAAATATTCCGCCGTGTCGTTGGGCGAGGTGCCGCCGACGATGGTGAGGTTACCTCCACGGAAGGTGACGTTGTAGCCCGTGCCATTCTGGAAGACGCCGTTTCCGTCGATGTAGGCGGTCGAGAGGCGGCCGAAGGTCGAGCGCTCGCCGGTCGCGTGGTCGATCAGCAGCGTGGAGCCCTGGTCGAGGAAGAGCGGCGTGCGCCAGGTGGCGTCGCCCGTCAGATTCACCGTGCCTTGGCGGAGGATGAACGCGCCGCCGGTGATGCCGGTGTTGATCAGGACATCCTGCGCGTTGGTGATGATGAGCGAGCCCGTGCCGTACTTCTGGATGGAATAGTACTGGTTGTTCGTCGAGCCGCCGGAAGCGGTGATCTTCGTCCCCGCCAGGGTGATGTTGCCTGCGCCCGTGAAGTAGAGCTGGCGTTCGGTGGTGTTCTCCTGGATGCCGCCGGTGATCGTCAGGTTGCCGGCGGACGAACCGATGGCGGTATCGACGGCCATGCCGATGGCGCCGACATAGGTATTGTCACCGGAGACGTTCTCGATGATGCCGCCGAAATTAAGGCCTCCGAACAGCTGGTTGTTCGAGGAGCCCGTGGTGACGGCATTGTAGACCTTGATGCCGCCGCTGAGCTGCAGCGCCGTGCCGATCGCGGTGGAGCTAAGCGTGATGACGTCGCTGCCCGGGCCGGCCGCGGCGGTGTTGCCGAGGTTGACCGCGCCGTTGTTGATCGTGAGGCCGCCGGTGAAGTTATTGGCGCCGCTGAGGGTCAGGATGGAAGGGCCTTCCTTGGTCAGACCGGCGATGCCGCCGACCTGCTTGACCGCACCGGAGACCGTGACCGGGTTGGAAAGATTGAACGTCACGGAGGAGTCCAGGAAGATCGGCCCGGACAGGGTGCCGCCGGTCGCGGAACTGCGCACCGCTCCGCCGCTGGAAATGCCCGTGCCGGCGATCCAAATGGTGTTCGGAACGGTGCCTTGGACGTCGAGCGCCGTGGCGTTGGTCGTCATCACCAGCGTCTGGGCGGCCGAGGTGCCGAGCGGATTGACGCCGCCGAGCGCGAGGGTGCCGGCGGTGAAGGCGACGTTCCCGGTGAAGCCCGCGTTGGTGTTGGCGAAGGTGACCGAGCTGGTCGACGCGCCGGTGATACGGAGATTACCGCCGCCGGAGAGCTGGCCGACATCGTCGAGCTTGATGACGGCCGAAGCGCCAAGGTCGAGCGCGCCGCCGCCCGTACCGATGGTGAACTGCTTCGTGTTGAGGTTCGGATTGAAGATACCCGAGCTCAGCTGGAACTTGCCGCCATTGAGGACGATCTGGCGGGCCGTGCCGGCGGCGCCGAGCGGGCCGGTCGCGGGATCGGCGCCGTTGTAAGCGTTGCCCGACATCGAGAGCGTGCCGCCATTGATGAAGATGTTGCCCGAAAAACCGTTGGAGCCCGACACCACCAAGGTGCCCTGCCCTGCCTTGGTGAGGCCGCCCGTCGTGGCGGAAGTGATCGGAGCGCTGATGTACAGCGTATCGCTCGGGGCGTCGACGCGGACGAGGAGGTCCTTGCCGGTGGGCGCGGTCAGGCCGGCCGAACCGGAGATGGTCGAAGTCGTGTTTTCGGAAGCCAGCACGGACGGCGTGTTGACCAAGCCGTTCGCGATGAGCGTGGCGCTCCCCGTGAGCTTAAGTCCGTTGATGGTGACGCCAGAACCCTGGGTCACCGTGCCGGTCGTGCCGCTCGTCGCATTGATCCAATTCGCCTTGGTCGTCGTGAGCGCGGAGGAAGCGGCCACCGTGGCGGCGAGCGTGGTGTCGGAACCCCAATTGACGGCCCGAAGGAAGAGACCCGCATCGTAGATCGCGAAGTCCGCCGGGGCGACGGTCGTGGTCGGGTAGGCCGTACTGACGAAATAATCCGCCCTGAGCGTACCCGCCGTCCAAGGCGCGGTCGTGAAAGAAATCTTGTTCGTGGTGCCGTTGGCTCCGCCTTGGACGACGAAGAGGGCGTCCGCGCCATTCGTGCGGCTGCCGAGCGCGCTGAAATTGAGCGCGGCGTTGCCGCCGCTGGTATACGTGGACTGGACGACGCCGCCGCCGGCCGTGAAGCCGAGCGAACCGAAATTCTGCGTCGTCGCCGCGGACGCGGCGTTGAACTGGAACACCCCAGTGCCACCGAAGCTCAGGTTCTTGTTACCCGAGAAGGACGAACCGGCGGCGACCACGATGGATCCGCCCGTGATGCTGATCGCGCCCGTACCGGCAAAGACGCCGGCGCCGCCGGAACCCAGCGTGAGCGTGCCGGTGCCGTTCTTGGTGAGCGTGCCGCTGGTGGCGGTGGCATCGCCGCCCGTGATCGTGAGGTTACCCGTGCCGCTGACCGTCAAGGCCTGCGAGGTGCGCGTCAGGCTGGCGAGGGTCGTCGTGTTGGTGGCCGCGTAGATGAGGCTGTTGTTGGTGCTGATCGTCGCGGCGCCGGTGAGGGTCGCGGCGCCGAAGGTCACGCCGCTCGCGCCGGAGATGACATAGTTGCCGACGGAGGAATTCAGCGTGAAGGCGCCGAGGGAAAGCGTGCCGAGCGTGTAGCCGACGCCGGCGCCGTCGCTGATACGGTCCGCCACGATCGAGGAACTGGCGCTGACGGTCGTGTTGCGGTTGAAGCTGACCGCGCTGTCGTTGGCGAGCTGCAGGCTGCCGCCGGCGAGATTGAGCGTACCCAGGCCCAGGGCGCCCGCGGAGACGCTGGCGCGGACCGTGCCGGCGTTGATCGCGAGCGCGCCGGTGAAGGTATTGTTGTTGGAAAGGGTCAGCTGACCCGGGCCGGCCTTGGTGAGGTTCGCGCTCGCGCCGCTGGAGAGCAGGCCCGTGAAGGCGATGTCGGAGTTGACGGTGACGATGCGGGTCACGGACGTGCCGAGGCCGATCGCTCCCGCGAAGGTAAGGATGCCGTTGTCGACGGCATGACCGAGGGTGACGTTGCCGCCGAGGGTGACCGGATTCGCGAGCTGGTAATCGCCGACACCCGCGCCGGTGAAGTTATTGCTCGAGATGACCGCCGTGTCGTTCAGCACGAGCGCCCCCGAGCCGAGGGCGGCGTTGTTGCCGACGCGGACGCGGCCCGCGCCGATCGTGACGCCGCCGCTGTAGCTGCCGGCGGAGGCGAGCGTCAAGGTGCCGGCACCGCTCTTCGAGATGCCACCGGTGGCGGTCAGCAGCGCGCCGGCGAAGGTGATGTCCGAGTTGATGACCAAGGCGCGGACGGACGAACCGAGGTCCACCGTGCCGGCGAAGGTCAGCGCACCGGTCTTCACGGCGTCGCCGAGGACGGCACCGGCGCCGAAGGTGACGTTGTTCGGCAGGACGTAGGCGGTCGTCGACGCGGACGACAACGTCGGCGAACCCGACAGCACGAGGATCTGCGAAGCCGTGGCGCCGAACGCGAACTTATGGCCGACCTGCACGACGCCTTGGGAAAGCGCCGTACCGCCCATGTAGCGGTTATAGCCCGAGATGACGAGGGTGTTGGCGGTGTTCTTGGAGAAGCCCGACGTCAGGCTGTACATCGGCGCCGAGATCGTGCCCGAGATGCCGACGACCTTGGAGACGTCGATCGAGCCGCCGGCGAGCGCGGCGAGTTCGCCGCCCTGCACGGTGATCGTGCCGGTGTAATACTTGTTGCCGCCCTGAGTGGTCTCGACGACCGACGTACCGAGGTCGAGCATGCCGCCGTTGATCGTGATCGCACCCGTACCGAAGGCGGTGTGCCCTTCCGCCATACGCAAGGTGCCAGCGTTGACCGTCGTGCCGCCGGTGTAGGTGCTTTCACCTTTGAGCAACCAGGTGCCGGTGCCGTTCTTGACCACGGAGGTCTGCGCCGAGCCGCTGTAGTCCGGGATGATCTGCGCGAGGTAGTTGCCGTCGGTGTTCGTGCCGGTCAGCGTCAGCGTGCGCGCCGTCGTGCCGAGGAGCGAAAGGGAAGCGAAAGCCTTGAACAGGAGCGGCGTGCCCGCGGCGCCGGAAGCGTCGATCGTCGCGCCGCCCGCGTTGATCTTGAAAAGTCGGTCGGTGAGATTATTGACGCCACCCGAACCTTCGAAACGCAGCGTGCCGACGGTCGTCGCGCCACCGATGAGCAGGTTGTTGCCGGCGTTGCCGGAGTCCGAAGCGCCGAGGCCGCTACCGGTAAGGCCGTTCTGGATGTTGGTGATCGTCAGCGTGCCGTTCAGGATCTGGACCGGACCGGCGAAAGTATTGGCGCCGGTGAGCTTCCAGACGCCGGTACCGTCCTTGATCAGGCCGGTGTTGCTGATGAAATTATAGGTGTCGCCGTTGTCCGAGATGACCGGTGCGAAGAGATTGGGGTTGGCGACCGTGCCGCCCGTGCCGGTGAAGGTCAGCGTGCGGACGTAGGTATCGGCGCCGGGGGGCAAGCCGAGCGCGCCGGTGTTCGTGAAGCGGACCGCCTTGGTGGAGTCGACCGTCGGCGAAGCATCGATCGTCAAACCGCCGGCCGCGCCTGCCAAGGCGCCGAGGGTGAACAGACGGTCGGTCGAATCATTCGTACCGAGGACGCCGTCGCCGACCCACTTGAACGTGGTGTTGGTGCCCAAGGTCAGGTTGGCCGCGTCGCCGGAGGCCGCGCCGATCGTGCTCGCGACGCCGGCATTGGCGAGCTTGGTGACCTGCAAGGTGCCGGCGGACCACGTCAACGGGCCCGTGAAAGTGTTGGCCGCATTGAGCAGCTGGATGCCGCCCGTGCCGCCTTCGAGCACCAGGCTGGCCGAACCGGAGATGACGCCGTTGACGACCAAGGCGTTGGCCGCGGCGCCATTGGTCCACGTCTGGCTGGAGCCGAGCACCAAGCCGACATTGGCCCCGAGCGTCGTGACGCCGGCGGTGGATTCCAAGGCGATACCAGCCGAACCAAGCGTGATCGTTTGCGCCGAAGCCGCGTTGAGCGTGAAAGCGGAGGTACGAAAAACCAGCCCATCCAAGGCGGGATTCGTCGCGAGCGTCACGGTCGCGCCCGTGCCTGCGAAATAAGCCTTATCCGCGCCGGTAAAGGTGTAGGTCGTCGGAGCGTTCGTTCCGCTCGCGGTAGTGGCGCCGCCGGCATTGTACCAATTAGCCGTCGTCGTATCCCAGCTACCGGCGCCGCCGAGGTTCGCGACGGCACCGTTGGCATCCCAGAAAATGTTCGCGGCGCGGGCCTCGGGCGCAGGGCCGGCGATCATCATCGCGGCAGCCATCAGCGTGGCGCAGCGGAGGGGAGAAACAAACTTGGGGGGAACCATGAAAAGTCGGGATAAAAGAATGGCTTGGCGAAAATCGCCAAGGCCGGGGAAGGGGTACGATTTAATTTATGCATTTGGCCCCTTTTGCCAACCGCATTCGGAGGGAAAAACCGCTGCTATCGCCGTTTAACGCAGGTGGTGTCTCGGTGAATCAGAGGGTTTTGGTAGCTGCAGATTAAACGATTGAATAGAACTCTAAAAAGGGATTAATGGATGAAAAAAGTCATTTAATGGGGTTTATGTGCAGGTGTTACGAATCCCCGAGATTTTGACATATTTTTGACAAAGGTGCGTCAGTCACCCGTGCGGGGTCCTTGGGTAGGGCGGGCTCTGCGTGCCCGCCGTTGAGCCACGGCGCGTACGATCACCGGGCAATCTGTTCGACCCTTCCAACCTACGTCCGCCCACGGCGGCCATGGCAATGGCCGCCCTACCCGCTTCAGGTGGTAGCGGTTAGCGGTTGGCGGCTGGGAACATCAGCGAGCGAGGGAGACCGGATGATTGGCTGGTGTCTTGGGAAGGGGCGGGCTCTGCGTGCCCGCCGTTCGCCACGGCGCGTGCGATCACCGGGCAGACTGTTCGACCCTTCCAACCTACGTCCGCCCACGGCGGCCATGGCAATGGCCGCCCTACCCGCTTCAGGTGGTGGCGGTTAGCGGTGAGCGGTTGGGAATATCAGCGAGCAAAGGGAGACCGGATGATTGGCTGTGGTCCTTGGGTAGGGCGGGCTCTGCGTGCCCGCCGTTGAGCCGAGGGAGATACGGACCTCACCTGACGAACGGCGGCCATGGCAATGGCCGCCCTACCCGCTTCGGGCTATGCCATCTCCTACCCCAACCCCCACCCCTACCCCTATCGGATGAACTTCAGGAACTGCTCGGCAAGCAGCGCCATGCCGAGACCGGAGAAACCGATGAGGGTCTCGGTGATCGTCCAGGTACGCAGGGTCTGGCCGACGGAAAGCCCGAGGCATTCCTTGACCATCCAGAAGCCGCTGTCGTTGAGGTGCGAAAGGAATAGCGAGCCGCAGCCGATCGAGATCACCATGAGCTCGGGACTCGTGCCAGGATGGGCCGCCAGGACGGGCGCGATGAAGCCGGAAGCGACGGTGATGGCGACGGTCGCGGAGCCGGTGGCGACGCGGATGAAGGCGGAGACGAGCCAGCCGTAGACGAGCAAGGGCAGGCCCGCGGAGGCCGCGAGTTCGGCGAGCTGCTTGTCCACGCCGGCCGTGCGCATGACGAGCGCGAAGCCACCGCCGGCGCCGACGAGGATGAGTGTCATGCCGATGCCCGAGACGCTTTGTTCGGAGAATTTCAGGAGCTCGCCGGCCGAACGACCGCAGCGCTTGCCGAAGGCCCACATGGCGAAAAGCACCGATAAAAGCAGGGCGATCACGGGGTGGCCGACGAAGAGACCGACCTTGCCCCAGAGCGCTTCCTTCGCGTGCAGGAGCTCCACCAACGTACCCGTCAGGAGCAACAGCACCGGGAGCAGCACGGTGAAGATCGTCAGTCCGAAAGTCGGCAACGTCTGGCCGACGGAGACCGACGGCGTGAACTCGGGCGTGGCGACCTCGACGCGTTTCACGGCGAGCTTGGCGAAGAACGGGCCGGCGATGGCCGCGACGGGAATCCCCAAGACCAACGCCCAGAGGATGACCTTCCCCATGTCGGCGTGCAGGGCCTCGATCGCGATGACGGGGCCGGGGTGCGGGGGCATCAGGCCGTGCATCACGGAGAGGAAAGACAGCAACGGAAGGACGAGGCGCAGGAACGGCTGACCGGTCTCCTTGGCGAGCGTGATGACGATCGGCAGGATGAGCAGCAGACCGACGGCGAACCAGGTCGTCATGCCCACGCAAAGGGCGAGCAGGATGATGCAGAGGCCGATGCGCGAAGGCCCGAGCGTGCGGATGAACTGCTTGGCGAGGACCCCTGCCCCACCCGATTCGGCGAGCAGCTTACCAAAGACGACCCCGAGCACGATGATCGCGCCGGTGCCCGCCAAGGTGTTGCCGAAGCCCGTCTGGAAGGCTTTCAGGACCTCCGTCATGGTCAGCGCGCCCTGCGTGGCGACGACCATCGCGCCGAGCGTCAGCGAGCTGATCAGCAGGGCGATGAACGGGTTCAACTTCAGCCAGGTCACCAACAGGACCAGGACGGCGATGGCGAGCAGGGCGTAAAGCATGGCGTAAGAGGTTCAGGGTTTCGGCGGGGCGACCGTGGCACGAGTAGCACCCGTGCTGATGCCGCCGTCAACCAACAAGGTCTGGCCGGTCACGTAGCGGCTCTCTTCGGAAGACAGGAAGACCACCGGTCCGGCGAGGTCGTCGGGGGCGCCGGGGCGCTTGAGCGGGATACGGTCGCAGAGGTATTCGACCCACTCGCGGTTCTCGTAGAGGACGGCGTTCTGGGCGGTCTTGAACCAACCCGGGGCGAGGCAGTTGACGGTGACGCCATGGCGACCCCAGTCGTCGGCGAGGCTCATGGTGAGCTGCTTCACGCCGCCGCGGCTGGCTCCATACGGGGCGAGGCCGGCGTAACCGGCGACGCAGGTGACGGAGCCGATGTTGACGATGCGTCCGTAGCCACGGGCGATCATGCCCGGCGCGACGGCCTGCGAGGTGAAGAACGTGCCGCGAAGATTGGTGTCGAGGACCATGTTCCAATCCTCCCACGTGACCTCGAGGGCGGGCTTGCGCGCGTTGCAGCCGGCGTTGTTCACGAGGATGTCGATGCGGCCCATCTGCTTCTCCACTTCGGCCACGGCGGCCTTGATACTGGCGTGGTCGCGGACGTCGAGGTCGACACCGCACGTGCGGCGGCCGAGGGCCTCGATCTCCTTGCGGAACGGAGCGAGCTTGGACGCGTCGCGGCTCGACATCGCGATGTCGGCGCCGGCCTGCGCGAGGGCACGGGCGAAGTATTGGCCGAGGCCGCGGCTGGTGCCGGTGATGAAGGCGACCTTGCCGGTGAGATCGAAGAAAGCCATCGGTTCTATTGGTCAGACCTGAGGGGCGAGGATGACCTTCATCACGCCCGGGGCGCCGGCGTAGAGCTTCGCAAACCAGTCGGCGCCCTGCTCGAGCGGGGCGACGGCGGAGATGATCTTGTCGACCTTGATCTGCTTGGTGGCGAGGAGCTCGATGCAGCGCGGGATCTCGCCGGCGGAAGCGCACGAACCCTGCAGGCGGAGCTGGCGGGTGACGACGATCTGGAGCGGGAGCTCGGTCTTGGGCGAGAGGTTGCCGACGAGCGTGACCGTGCCGCCCTTGCGCACGGCGTGGATCGCGGAGAGGACGGTGGCGTTGAGGCCGACGCACTCGAACGCGGCGTCGGCGCCCTGCCCTTTGGTGAGCGACTTCACGTATTCGGTGAGGTCGCCGCCGGTCTTGGGGTTGAAGCTGTGGGTGGCGCCGAGTTCCTTGGCGACGGCGAGGCGCGAGTCCTCGGTGTCGACGGCGATGACCTGGGCGAAACCCGCGATTTTAGCGGCTTGAAGCGTCAGCAGGCCGATCATGCCGGTACCCACGACGACGGCGGTATCGCCCGGGGCGACGGGGGTGAGGCGGACGGCGTGGACGCCCACGGAGACGGCCTCGATCATGGCGGCTTCGGCGAAACCAAGCTCGGCGGGCAGCTTATGGAGGATGCGAGCGGGGACGGTGACGAATTCGGCGAACGCGCCGTGACGGCGGTAGTCGCCGCAAGAGACGCCGAGGACCTGGCGGTTATCGCAGAGGTTGACGTCACCGCGCTGACAATGGACGCATTCGCCGCAGAAGACCGTGGAGTCGAAGGTCACGCGATCGCCCTGGGCGAAGCCCTTCACCTGGGCGCCGACGCCGGTGATGACGCCCGCGGCCTCGTGGCCCATGACCAGCGGAGGGATGCGGCGGCCCGTCGAGCCGTCGTAGCCGTGGATATCGGAACCGCAGATGCCGCAGGCGCGGACCTGAATCAGGACGTCTTCGGGCCCGCAGACCGGGTCGGCCACGTCGACGTAGGACATCTTCTTATATTCGGTGAGGAGCAGGGCTTTCACGAAGGGAGAGGAAGGAGGGTTTTGGGGAGGGGGGCAAGACTAGGGAGGATGAAGTCGATGGCAGATGACGGATGGCTGAATCGATGACAGAGGGCAGATTTCCTGAACCCGCACCTGGGGCTGTATCGGGTAGGGTTGAGCGCCCTCGCTCAACCGCGGCTGACCAAGGGTGGTCAGCCCTACCAACTGAATCGAGGTGGGGTTGACCACCCTTGGTCAACCGTCGGAAACCACTAGGTGTTATCTCAAATCGAAATCCACATCCGGAAATGCCGTGATGGCATCTATGCAAGAGCCCCCTAAACGAAAGCGCCTGACGCACATGCTGCCCGCCTGGGTTGACCGCTCAGACCCGCTCTTCGTAACAATTTGCTGCAAGCAACGTGGGCTTAACTCGCTCGCCTACCTAGATGTATTTCAGACAATCCACCAAACACTTCGAATCTACGAAGAGGCCGGGAAACTGAGGTTGTTCAGCCTGACCGTCATGCCGGATCACATCCACATGATTGCCAGGTGGAATCATGCGATCGGATTGGGACAAACGATCAAGTCCTTCAAAGGCATCATCGCCAAACGGCATGACATCGATTGGCAGCAAGGATTCTTCGACCATCGGATACGTTCATCAGGCGAACTTCGCGCCAAGACGGCCTATGTACGAGCGAACCCGATAAGGGCTGGCCTTGTGAAAACAGAAGACGAATGGCCTTACGCTTACCTTTGCGGGGATGACAACGGCTGACCGAGGCGGTCAGCCCTACCAGCTGCCTTGGGTAGGGTTGAGCGCCCTCGCTCAACCGCGGCTGACCAAGGGTGGTCAGCCCTACCTCATGCCAGATGCCGCCAACCGCGGCTGACCAGGGGCGGTCAGCCCTACCTTTGGTTTGCCTCCCCTTAAACACCCGCTACCGATTTCCTCATGAAGCTCCTCCCCGCCTTCTTTCTTTCCGTCCTGACCGCCTTCGCCGCCGAAGGCCCCAAGCAATCCATCGAGAAGCTCGATCCGGCGCTCGACGCCCTGATCGCGAGTGACGCCAAGATCGAGACGATCTCGGCCGGCAACTATAGCTGGTCTGAAGGACCCGTCTGGTACAAGGGACGCATCGTCTTCTCCGATGTCCCGAACAACGTCGCCTACCAGTGGATCGAGGGCGACGCGATGGCCTCCATCTTCCTTAAGCCCAGCGGCACCGACGCTCCCTCCGCCAACCAAGGTTCGAACGGCCTCTCCGTCGACCCTCAGGGCAACATGCTGCTTTGCCAACACGGCACCCGTCGCGTCGCCCGCCTCGGCGGTGATGGTAAGTTCGCGCCGCTCGCGACCAAGAACCACGAAGGCGTGCGTTTCAATAGCCCCAATGATCTCTGCGTGACCAAGGACGGCACGATCTTCTTCACCGACCCGCCCTACGGCATTCCCAAGGGAGAAAAGGCCGAGACCGCCTACCATGGCGTCTACAAACTGACGACCGACGGCAAAGTCTCCCTCGTGACAAAGGAAGTGCAGTGGCCGAACGGCATCGCCCTGAGCCTCGATCAGAAGTCCCTCTACCTCGCCGTCTCGGATGGCAAGAATCCGCGCGTCTCCGTCTGCGCCCTCGATGGTTCCGGCCTCCGCGACATCTTCCTCGCGGCCCCGCTGAAGAGCAAGACCCGCGGCGGTTCGTGCGACGGGCTCAAACTGGACGCGCAAGGCAACATCTGGACCACCGGCCCGGGCGGCGTGCTCATCCTCACGCCCGAAGGCAAGCACCTCGGCTCCATCCTTTGCGGCCAGCCCACGGCGAACCTCGCCTGGGGCGACGACGGCCACACCCTCTACATCACGTCCAAGGACCGGCTCCTGCGCGTGAAGACGAAGGTCAAGGGAGCGGGATTCTGACCGCGCGCACAATGAGGTAGGGCGGCCATTGCCATGGCCGCCGTTCGCCGAGGCATGCGCGTCGAGCCGGGCAAGTTGTCTGAACGCTCAAGCGTCCGTCCGCCCACGGACGTGATGGCAATCACGTCCCTACCCGAGGCCACTAGGTCAGCACGCAGTGCTGACCCTACCTCAAGGCATGCACTCCCCCGATACTCTATACTCCATACTCGATACTCTCGGAGAGGGCCTAAAGGCCCTCTCCTACTTTCGCTCGAGCCTGAGGTAATCCAAGCCGAACATATTCCTGGGCGTCGCCGCGGGATTAGGGGCGAGGATCTTGATTTCAAGGCGATGCTCGCCGACATCGAGCTCATGGCGGCCGCCATTGAGTTCGCCGGTGGTGACCACTTCGGCCGGGTTATAGAAGTCATAACCTTCCGCCCCGAGCAGCTTACCATCGAGACGGAGCTCGAACGCGCCGTAGTCGTGCGCCTTGGTGCCGACGAACTTCACCTCATAGATGCCTTTGGCGGCGATCGGCAGCGCGAGCGTCAGCGTGTCACCGACCTTGCCGCCGGTCCACCAGACTTGGTCGTCGCCGCTCCAACGGCTCGCCTTGAAACTCGTCATTTTCTGATTGGTAGTCTTGCCACCGGTGACGGACAACACCTTCAGGCTTTCGCCTTCGAGCGCGCCCTCGAGACGCCAGACGCCGGGGGCGCCGGCGGGGAAGCCGTCGGGGAACTGCAGGTAGGCCACGAGATTGATCACCTGCTCCTTGGACAGCGCCTCGAGCAGCCCTTCGGGCATCAGGGACATCGCGAGCACCTCGCGTTTCTCGACTTCGTTCTTTGAGACGGTGAACTTCGCGCCGCCCGGCAAAGCCAGACGGAACGACTGCGCGTCCTCGAACTGGACGATGCCGCTCATGGTCGCGCCGCTCTTCAGCTTGAAGACGTTGAGTTGGTAATCCTTGCCGATGACTCCGTTCGGGTTGAGCACGTTCTCCAACAGGTAGTCGAGCTTGCCGATGTTGGAGCCGGCGAGGCCCGGGCCGACCTGATTGCCGACGTAGCCGAAGGTATGACAGATGCCGCAGGTCGAAGCGAAGAGCTGGCGGCCCGCCGCGATGTCGCCCTTGCGGACGGCCTCGGGCTTGAGCATCGCCTCGTATTTCGCCTTGGTCTTCGCGAAGTCGGCCTTGGTCGCGTTGACCACGCCGACGACCGCGGCGAGCTGCGCGTCGAGGGCCTGGTCGCCGAGCGACTTCAACTGACGGACGACGAGCGGCGAAAGCACGGCCTTGTCGGCTTTGCCCTCGGCCACGGCGGCGAGCAGCGCCTTGCCGCCGACGGCGTTGCCCGCGAGGGCGGCGACCGCGTCGGCCGCCTGTTCCGGGGTGAAGGACGCCAGACG
>CAIXQT010000081.1 GCA_903921665.1 uncultured Opitutia bacterium | reverse complement strand
TGATCTTTACGCGGAGGCCTTTCTGGAGCCACTGCTGGACGCGGCGCATCATCAGCGGGACGGGTGGCCCGATATGGCTCATGCCCTGCCAGGCGGTCGCTTCAGCCAAGGTGCCGTCCAGATCGACCCCGATCCAGCCCTGCTGATTAGCCGGACGTGTAGACGCGGCGCGTTCGGACGGCGCAGGTTCGTCCGGCGCCTGGCTGAGATCAGGCTCAGGCGTCTTCGGGGCGAAGAGGGAACGAAGCCACGCGAACATGCCTGCAGAGTGGGGAAGGGCGGGGATGGGGCAAGAGTGGAGGCGGCCTTCGGCCGCGGGGGAACTGCTGGTATGGTGAACGGCTGCGAAGCAATAGGCAGGGCCAAGACCGATGATCCGTGGTCTGCGCGTCGTGGTGGGTGGCCGCATGTGATATTAAAATATTGTTACTGCATCCATTTGCTGCTTTCATCCGTAGATGTCCTCACCTGCCGTATTCAGCCTAGCCACCCTAAGTGCCGCCGCCGGCCTTGTTCTTGGCGCGTCCTTCGTCTTTCCCGCCGCGGCCAAGGCCGGCATGACTGATATCGACGGACTTGGCGGCGACTATACCAGCGGTTACGCCGTTTCCGGCAACGGAATGATGATCGTCGGGCGTGGCCTCAATGCTTCGGGTGATGTCGAGGCGTTCCGCTACGCAGGCTTCGACGGCACCATGCATGGTCTCGGCAACCTGGGTGTTGGTTATTCGGCGGCCTACGGCGTTTCGTACGACGGCAATATCATCGTCGGAAACGTTACTGTCGGCGGCCAGCTGCATCCTTTTCGTTACGATGTCGCCACGTCCACGATGACGGACATGGGACCTTCGCTTTACATCGGTACCTTTGCGGCGGTCTCCGGTGACGGACGTGTCGCCGTGGGGCAGGGCAACGGCGGTTGGGGTGGCTACGTCATGCGACAGGTCGACGCTGCCGCTCCCGAAAACCTTGGTCACCTAGCTGGTGGTTCCGGTGGCGAGGCGACGGGAGTTTCATATGACGGAGACGTCATCGTCGGCATCTCTGACAACGGAGTGACCACGCTTGGCTTCAGGTTTAAGGGCGGTGTCATGACGAGCGTCGGCACCCTTGGCGGCTCCGCTTACGATTGGTCGCGCGCCTACGGCGTCTCCGCCGATGGGACCACCGTCGTCGGCCAGTCCACCACGGCTTCAGCCGGACTTCATGCCTTCAAGTCTGAAACCACCCTCGGCGGTGCCACGATCATATCCGATCTCGGAGTCCTTGCCGGCGGTACGGATTCGATGGCCAAGGCCGTCAACGCCGACGGCACGGTGATTGTCGGTTATTCGGAGGCGTTGATCGCCGGTACGGTCCGCACTCATGCCATTAAATATACCGATGCCCTAGGCATGGAAGACCTCGGCACGCTCGGAGGCAGTCAATCCAAGGCCTTCGGCGTCTCGGCCGACGGTTCGGTCATCACCGGTGAGTCTTACATCGCGGGCGACCTCGTCACCCATGCCTTCATTTACGCCGACACCGTCATGCTCGACGTCAACGACTGGATGAGCTCGCTCAACGGTCCGAACAGCGTTCTTGCGATGTCGGGTAACCTCGCCTCGCTCCCGATGGAGGGCGCGCACCACCGCCCGTTGATGTCCTATGACAGCATGGGTAAGTCTGGTCAGGCCTGGGCCACCGGTGACTTCGGCTCGAGTTCCCGGAAGACCGATAGCCACGCGACTACCGGAGAAATCGGCGTCAGCACCACTTATGGTAATGTCGTCGCAGGCCTCGCCGCCGGCTACGGCGCCCAGAATCAGGATCTCGCCCTCGGCGGCTCGGCGCATGTGACCGGAAACTACGTCCTGGCCGAGTTCGACTACCGCCTGCCGGATAAGCAGAGCATCCTCTCGGCCGTGCTGATGACGGGTCGCTGGACCTCCGCCACCGCCCGCGCCTACGCCACCGGCGCCGGGACTTCGGTTTCCAATGGCACGACGGAGATCAGCACCGAAAGCATGCGTCTCCGCTACGACGGCCCAGTCACCCCTCTTGCCGGACGCCTGACGGCTTCGCCTTTCCTTTCCGTCGCGTGGACGCGCGCCAAGGCTGATGCATATCAGGAGAGCGGAGGCAGCTACGACGCCAGCTTCGACGCACAGTCGCACACCTCGAGCGAAGGTCGGCTTGGTTTGACGGCTAAATATGCCTTTGGAACTGACACGACCTTGCTCGTTACCGGCGAATGGATCCGCCGCTTCGACCGTACCTCTGGTACGCTCACCGGCGTCGATTCCGACCACGGCGCGCTGCCGTTCTCGGTTTCGGGCCTTGCCCCGACCAAGAATCAGGCCCGATTCGGCTTCGATATCGACCACAAGCTCGCCGCCGACACGCTGTTGAACTTCTCGGCCCACTTCGCCGGACTCGGCGAGGCTCCTAGCGCTTCCGCCGCACTCAGCATCCGCCGCGCCTTCTAAAGGCAGCCGGCTGGGCTTCATGCCCTGCTTCGCAGCCGTTCACCATGCCAGCAGATCCCCGCATCGGCATGTGTTCCCAACCGCTAACCGCCAACCGCTAACACCTTTCACGCGCGGTCGCCGCGCGTGAACAGGGTGCTCGGGGCGGGGGTCGAACCCGCACACCTTGCGGCGCCAGAACCTAAATCTGGTGTGTCTGCCATTCCACCACCCGAGCAAAACCTGTGAGCTGAGGTTTGCGCGTCGGGCGGCGGAGGCAAGCGCTTAGGCGAGGCGACCGAGGGGCGAACCGACCTTGGCGTACGCTTCCACGGCGGTTTCGCCGGCGTGGATGAGGTCGTCCTCTAGTTTGATACGCCCTGGCTCGAAGAGGGTCGCGACGAACGATCCGCCAAAACGGAAGTAACCTTTCTCGTCGCCCTTGGCGACGGCCTGGCCGGGCTTATAGGTCTCGATGATGGTGCCGACGTTGGTCGCGCCGACGGAGACCATGGTGACGAGTCCGAAAGGTCCGGCGTCGATGGTCACGCGCTGGCGCTTGTTCTGCCAGAGATACGCGGCGCTGCGACGGAGGGCGATCGGGTTGACGGAGTAGAGCTGGCCTTTCGCGAGCACGGGTTCGCCAGGCACGCCGGCGACGGGGAAGTGGAAGCGATGGTAGTCGACGGGGCAGAGGCGCGAGCAGACGACGGTGCCACGCGCGTAGCGTTCGCCGAGCGCACGGTCCGCGACGAGCGCGGCGATGTCGAAGGTCTGGCCTTTGGCGAAGATGCCCTTCACGCGCGAGGCGTCCGGGAAGCCAAGGTGACGGCCATCCGCCGGCAGCACGGCCATCTCGGCGCGCGGGTCGACGGGGCGAGCCTCGGCCTTGAGCTTGCGGTAGAAGAAGTCGTTGAAGGTCCGATACGATTTGAGGTCGGAGTCGGCGAACTCGGCGGGGTCCAATCCGAAGGCCTTCACGAAGGGCTCGACGCGACGCGCGCTGCTCGGTCGATCCATGGCCCAGCCGTACAATTTTGAGAAAAGGCCCCGTTTGACCACCGCATGGAGGGTCAGCTTGCCGAGCGGGTTGCCATAGATGCGACGC
>CAIXQT010000080.1 GCA_903921665.1 uncultured Opitutia bacterium | reverse complement strand
GGACAATCCCAACCGCATAAGCAGCGGCGAGACGCGCCAAGGTGGGTTCACCGTAAGAGAACAGATGCTTTGGTCGCGCCAAAGCCGACTGCAGGCGGCCGGCGTCGCGGATGCTCGCATCGCCACCATAGTCGGCGACAACCAACTCATGGAGAGCCAGAACAGACTCCAACCCCAGCCAATGCGGCTGCTTCATTTGGCAAGCTCGCCCAGGGCGTTACGATAACGGCGGCTGAGAGATTTGAAGACCGCTAGCTCCTTCGCGAAATCCGGATTGGTCGCAAACAGGCGGACGCCATCCTTGGAGGCCGAGTAATCAAGGCCGTCACCCTCCTCGACGCGGAGCTGCTCAAGGATTTCCTTAGGTAGGATCACCCCGAGTGAATTACCGATACGACGAACCTTAAGCTTTTTAGCCATGTTCTTAATGTAACAACATTTGTTATAACATCAAGTCCGAAGGAACCCCGAGGGTGGATGATTGGCTGGGGGTACATAATATCAGGTGACGGGTGGCAGCCATCTGGGCATCGGCATTTCGGGAGTCGGCCGTTCAGCCTTCGGCCGCCGGCTCCAGGTTCCTGCGGCTGATGGCCGAAGAGCCGTCACCTGAGTCCCCGATGCCCGCGGCCGTCACCAGTCACCCGGAAAACTTCGGCGATGTCGTGACGCGGTCCCGACCCTGCCCACTGGCCCTCTGGGCCTCTGAGCCTCTTTTACTTATTCCGTCCCGGCGCTCTCTCCACTACCGCCTTCATGCGACGCAAGATCTCGCGGAGGCGTTCGCGTGGGCAGCCGAAGTTGAGACGCACGTGACCGGGGCCGCCGAAGTCGGCGCCGTTGCTGAAACCGATGCCGCCCTTCTCGAACTCGGCATGCGCGTCCTCGAAACCGAGGGCGGTGATGTCGAACCACACGAGGAAGCTGGCCTGCGGGCGCTGACGGAGGACGACGCCGGGCATGGACTTGAGCTCCTGCTCGATGAGGTCGAGGTTGCCGCGAAGGTAATCCACGCACTCGAGGCGCCACGGCTCACCGTGGTCGAACGCAGCCTGGGTGGCGGCGAGGCCGAAGACGTTCTGGTCGAGCGAGAGGCCTTGGATGATGCGGCGGAAGCGCGTGCGCAGTCCGGCGTCGGGAATGATGGCGAAACCGCAGGTGAGGCCGGCGACGTTGAAGGTCTTGCTCGCGGCCATCAGCGTGACGGTGCGGGCGGCGATATCCTCGCCGAGCGCGGCGAAGACGATGTGCTGGGCGGCCGGATCCAGCACGAGGTCGCAGTGGATCTCGTCGGAGCAGACGGTGAGGTCATGCTTGCGCACAAGCGCGGCGAGGCGGTCGAGCTCGCCGCGGTCGAAGACGCGGGCGAGCGGGTTATACGGATTGCAGAGCAGCAGCACCTTGGCGTGCGGCTGCGCACAGGCGGCTTCGAGCTTAGCCCAGTCGAACGTCCAGCGGCCGCCCTCGAACACCATCTCGAGCTTGAGCGGGTTGCGCTCGGAGAGGACCGGCGCGGTCATGAACGGTGGGTAGACGGGGATGGTCGTGACGACCGACTCGCCGGGCTTGCTGGCGCAGCGGATGGCGGCGTGGATGCCGGGCACGAGCGAGCACATGAACGTGATCCACTCGGGCTTGATCTCCCAACCGTGGCGGCGACGCACATGGTTGACGATCGAAGCGAAGACGGCGTCGCGTTGCGCAGGATAACCATACACGCCGTGCGCGGCACGGGCCTGGACGGCGTCGATGACGGCGGGGGGCGCCTTGAAATCCATATCGGCGATCCAGCAAGGGATGATGTCCTTGTCGGAATACTTGTGCCACTTGGTGCTGTCGGTCCCGGCGCGTTCCGGACAGCTGTCGAAATCGAAAGCCATAGTCTGAGGTGAACCTTGGATTGAACCTCCCGACGGGCAAACGCAATCTGCCGACATGCCGTCCATCCGTGTCACGCCCGCCGACCTCTCCGACTGCCGGGTGCGCGCCGGCACCCTCGACGGGTTCACGGTCGCGGTGACCGAGGCCGGCGAACTGATCCTCCGCCTGCCGACCCGGTCGGCCGAGTTCCGCCGTCGGCTGAAGTCCTGGGGTTGCGTCGTCACCCCCGGCCCCTTGCCGAAGGTCCGCACCATCCGCGCCCATGGCACCCGCTTCCAATTGAAAGTCTGGCAGGCCTGCCAACGGATCCGGCCCGGCCGGACCGCCACCTACGGCGAGATCGCCAAGGCCGTCGGCTGCCGTTCCGCCCAAGCGGTCGGTGCCGCCCTCGGCGCCAATCCCCTCGCGGTCCTCATCCCCTGCCACCGGGTCGTCAGCGCCAGCGGAGCCGGAGGCTTCGCCTGGGGGATCGCCAGGAAGCGCCGCTGGCTGAAGGCCGAACGCGATGGGCTGGCTGGCTGACCTCGATCGCGGCGTCTTCGACCTCGTCTTCCCCCGGGACTGCGCGGTGACGCTGGAGCCGATGGATGAAGAGGAGCGGCTGCATCTATCGGCCGACGGGGCCAACCAGCTCGCCCGGATCGGCGACCCCCGTTGCCTGACCTGCGGCCACCCCTTCGAAGGCATCATTGAAGGTGACCGGGCCTGCCCCCACTGCCTCGACCTCCAGCCAGCCTTCGCCCGGGCGGTCTGTGCCTTCCGCGCCCGCGGACCGGCCCGTCGCATCATCCATCGGATCAAATACGAACGCTGCCCGTTCCTGGCCGACGACCTCGCCCACGCGGCGCTCACGGATGACATCTTCCGACGTCATCTCGCCGGCTCGGTCCTCGTGCCGGTACCGCTGCACGCCGCCCGCAGGTTCGACCGCGGCTACAATCAGGCGGAACGCATCGCCATGGTACTGGCGAAGTACGTCGCCGGCTGCCGGGCGGAATTCCTCCTCCGCAAACAGCATGAGACGATTTCCCAGACCCGACTCGGCCGTCAGGAGCGCCGCAAGAACGTCGCCGGGGCCTTTGTCGTCGCCGACGGGAAGTCCGTCGACCCCTCCGTCCGCTATGTCGTCATCGACGATGTGCTCACCACCGGCGCGACATTGCATGCGTGCGCGATGACGTTACGCAAAGCCGGGGCGGCGCTGGTGGATGCCGCGGCGTTGGCGCACGGGTAGGGACAGCACTACGTGCTGTCCTCAGTGCAAAAGTGCAAATCGGCCTACGGCCTGTGCAAAGGTGCAAACGTGAAGACATTTTCGGGTCTCAGGTCTCGGCCTTGGGTAGGGTTGAGCGCCCTCGCTCAACCGCGGCTGACCAAGGGTGGTCAGCCCTACCTCGAGACAGCCGAGACCCGGAAGCATTCCCAACCCCTACCCCTAACTTGCATCCACCTTTGCACTTTTGCACGCGGCAAAGCCGCAGTTGCACCTTTGCACGGCCTTGGCGGCTACCCTTTCAACACTTCATCCAACTCCTCTTCGCTGAAGCCCATCTTGGCGACGACGAACTCCCGCATATCCGGCGCGAGCGGGGCGGTGAAAGTCCGTGTGATGCGCGGCGGGAAACGGAACTCGAGTTTCGCGGCGTGCAGCGCCTGGCGGCCCATTTCCAGCGCGGCGCCCAGGCGCTTGGTCCAGCCGTGCGCGACGAATTCCATGTAGAGCGAATCGTCGCCGCCGTAGAGCTTG
>CAIXQT010000079.1 GCA_903921665.1 uncultured Opitutia bacterium | reverse complement strand
GGTCACGTAGCCGTGTTCGGCTAAGGAGCGCAGGACTGGCTCGGGCAGACCGAGGTCGGAAAACGTAGACATAAAGTTGAGTTAGAAAGCGATACGCAGGGGCAAAGGGAAAGGATAAAGGGAGGAAAACTCGGCTGAGAAGGCAAACCTCAGGCTGGACGGGGCTTTTCAGCGCTTTCGGGTACGGGTTTGACAATCCCCGCGGGATTCCCTGCATAGGTCTTCCTTCCTCCCAAGGAAGGACGCACGGTGGTTGTAGCTCAGTTGGTTAGAGCACTGGTTTGTGGTACCAGGGGTCGGGGGTTCAAGTCCCCTCAATCACCCCACTTTGCAGGAGCCCCGGAGCAATCCGGGGCTTTTCTGCATCCCCATGCAACCTCCAGGCCGACCGCGGTGTATGCTTGTCATCAACCCATGCGCTTCGCCCTCTTTGCCCTGCTCCCCTTCATCGGCTTGGCCGCCGAACTGAAGCCGCAGTTACTGATCCCGGACAAGGTCCTCTTCGCCGACGACTTCAGCCAGGCTCGCGAACTCAAGGCCGTGGCCGCGAAGTCGCCGCAGGTCGGCGCGTGGAATCCGAACCAAGGTACGCGGTGGACGGTCGCCGACGGCGTGCTCAAAGGCGAGGCCTCGACGGCCGAGTATCAGGCGTCGCACGATACGCATAAAGGAGTCCATCCGCGCATCGTGCTGACGAAGACGCCGGCGGACTACGTCCTGAAATTCTCCCTGCGGCTCATCGACGGCAAGCCGTTCGCCGCCGGCCAGCGCAAATCCGTGGCGCCCTTCATCGAGATCGGTCACCACATCGCGCGCGTCACCTGGGGGGCTAACGGCGCGATGCTCCTCGCGGACGGCGACTCCCTGCAACTCGACGTCGCCGAGGACTTCAAGCTCGAGCCCGGCAAGTGGTATGTCGTGATGGTGGAACGCCGAGCCGACGAGGTCTTCGTGCAGTTCCAGGACGGCCCGTCCTTCTACGGCAAGCACCTGACCTACAAAAGCGAGCTGCACGCGGTGATGCTCGGCGGACTCGAAGCAGGCCACATGGAAGTGGACGACGTGACCGTGTGGTCGATCAAGGAAGGCGATCAGCCGACCTGGCCGGCGACGATCAAGGCACGCCCCGCGACCAAGCAAGTCCGCCTGAAGGAAGCCAAGGCGAAGAAGTGACGGACAAGGACCTGCCCTGCCCTCAGCCGTGGGCGCCCTTGGACTTGAAGTAAGCCTCGATGGTATCGCGGATGGCCTTCTCGAAAGCGTCGTCCTTGGACTTCAGTTCCGCGTCGATCGTCGGCTCGCCGACCTGCACGCCGCGTCGAAACCACTGGTCAGCCGAGAAAGATAAACGCTGGCCGTAATAGGTCACGTAACTGACATGAAACTTATAACCAGAGGGATAGTTGGTGAGCATGACGTAGGCCTTGTCCACCGGGTAGTCAGCCTTGACCTTCCGCAGGGCCTTGCGGACCTCGAGGGTGACCTCCTTCGAATCGCACTTGATCGTGTGGTCCATGAAGCGCGCGTCAGCGAATTGGACTTCGAACGGGAAGAAGATGCCCGTCTGCAGGCCGCGGAAACCCGTACCGGGAATGCCGAAATAAAGGATGGCGAAGGAGATGACGCTGACGGCAACCAGGGACAGGATGCCGACCAGCGGGGACATCGGCTTCTTGAGTTCGACGGAGCACATGGGCGAAAGGCATAGGTAGCCCCGGCCCCGAATCAATCAGATTGGGGCAAAGGCCGTCGGCTTACTTGAGCGTCTGCAGATAGGCCTTCACGTCCTCGAGCTCCTGCGGCTTAAGGATCAGGCCCATCGGGGGCATCGGGGAGACGCCGAGCTTCTCGAAGCCTTTCGCGAGGACCTTGTTGGGCTCGACCAGGGATTCGTGGATGTAGGCGGGCGTCGCGCGGGTGGCGATACCGTCCAGCGCGGGTCCGATGGCGCTGCCCTTCCCTCCCACCATGTGGCAGATGGCGCAAGCAGCCGTGGGATGTTTCCAGAAGATGTCCGCTCCGCGGGCCGGCACGCCGGCGGTCACCGCAGCCTCGCCCGCGATGGTGAGTTCCGAGAGGCGGACGTCGTCATAGAAGGAATCACCGGTGGCGACATGCAGCAGGTTGATGCTGGCCTTGGTGCGCTTGCCGCTGTTGAAGACGACCTCGACCTCGGTCCAGTCAGACTCGCGGGCGGTGACCTTCTCGGTCTCGGCGCGTCCGATGTGATCGTTGAGGCTGGACTTGCCACGCAGGGCGTGGGTCTTGATCCAAGCGCTGAGGCGATACTCGGTGTTCGGCTTCAGCTCGACGTCAGCGAAGTAGCTTGTGTCGGCGTCGGCGCGGGTGATGGCGCGCATGGCGTGCTTGCCAGAGCGTACGTTCTTCGGATCGATGACGATGCCCCAGTTGGCGTCCTTGTTGCCCGCGCGCTGGCCGTAGTCGCGGCGAGCCCAGCCGACGGGAGTCTTCTTGTCGGCGGCGACCTCTTCGAAGCCGGGGTTAGGCAGGAGATTTGGACCTTCGACGTAGACGGCGGTCTTGTGCTTCTTAGCGAGCAGGCGGGCGGCTTCGTTCAGCCATTCGTCGGCCTTCACCGTGGGATCGGCGGCGAGCTGGCGCACGAGCGTCTGGACCTCGGGCGAAGTCGGGAAGTCAGCCAATTTCACGAGGGCGGCCAGGCGGGTGGCCGGGGCCTTGTCGGCCACGACGCCCGCGCCGAAGAAGAGCTTCTGGGCGGCGGCGTCGGCACCGAGGGCGCGGATCGCATTGCGGCGCAGCTCGGGCGAGGAGGAAAGCAGCGCGGCCTGGTGGGTGGCGACATCGAGTTCACCCAGGCCCTGCAAAGACCAGAGCGCATGGATGGCGCCGACCTCGGCGGACGACTTCGTCACGAGGTCACGCAGAGCGGGGGCGAGGTCCTGCTTCTTGCCTTCGACGATCAGGCGCTGGGCGCGGAGACGGCCATACTGCGTGCCACCGGAGAGACCGGCGAGGAGCTCGGCGGAGGATTCGCCCTGGGCTGCCTTGGCGACGCTGCCGGACTTATCCCAGACGATGCGATAGATACGGCCGCGAGCGTGGTCACGCAGGTCGTTCTCGTGCGCGCCGCCGACGCCGGTCTTGGCGTCGTAGCCGCCGCGGTTCACGCTCGGGGTCGGGTTGTGCTGGATGATGAAGTTCTGCCAGTCGGCGAACCAGATGGCACCGTCGGGGCCCACTTCGGCGAAGACCGGCGACATCCACTCGTCGGAGCTGGCGACGAGGCTGTAGCCGTCCTTGGCGACGTAGCCGGCGCCGGCAGGCTGGACGTCCATGAGGCCGATGAGTTTCATCGTCGGCTCACAGACCATCG
>CAIXQT010000078.1 GCA_903921665.1 uncultured Opitutia bacterium | reverse complement strand
CGGCGATGGAACGGGTGATCGCCTGGCGGATCCACCAGGTGGCGTAGGTGGAGAACTTATAGCCGCGGCGGTACTCGAACTTCTCGACGGCCTTCACGAGGCCCATGTTGCCTTCCTGGATGAGGTCGGTGAAGAGCAGGCCGCGGTTCTGGTATTTCTTCGCGATGGAGATCACGAGACGGAGGTTGTGTTCCACCATCTCGGTCTTGGCGCGCTGGGCTTCGTCGAGGTGCTTGCGGACGTTGCGGGAGAGGTGCAGCAGTTCGGCCGGCGTGAGGCGCCAGCGGAGTTCGATCTCGCGGGTGCGGGTGGCGGAGATCTCCGGCTTGACGGCCTTCTTGGCCCGGACCGGGCCGCGGGCGACCATGGTCGGCTCGACCAGGTTGCGGGCGTCATCGATGTCGCCCTTGATGTCCGGCAGCTCGAGCCATTCTTCGAAGAGCTTCATCTTGAAGCAGAACTTACGGAGGATATCCTTGCAGCCTTCCTTGGGCGTCAGCTCGATCTTACGGTAGGCTTCGCGGGATTTCGCCTTCTTGGGCGCATCGGCTTCGTCGAGGTACTTCTGCCAGGCCTTGTCGAGCTTGGCCTTGAGCTTGGTGCACTCCTCGGTGGCCTTCGGGAGCATCTTGTAATAGGCGTCGCGGGACTCGACCTTCTTGTCGATGACGACCTTGTCGAAGCGTTCTTCCTTGCGGAGCACCTTGAGGGCGAGGTCGAGCTGGTAGGGCAGGGTGAGCCAGCACGAGAACAGGAACTCCTGGGCGCGCAGCTCGGCGTCTTCGATGCGCTTGGAGATCTCGACTTCCTGTTCGCGGGTCAGCAGGGGTTTGTGGCCCATCTGCTTCAGGTAGACGTTGAACGGATCGTAAGGGGCGTCGGCCGGGACGGTGCGCGCGGCTTCCTCCTCGGAGTCTTCGACCTTCTTGCGGTACGTCTCGACCTCGTCCTCGTCCAGGAGCTTGATGTCGAGGTTGTCCAGGATGTTCATGATGTTCTCGATCAGCTCCGGGTCGGTGGCGCTGTCGGGAATGATCTCATTGATGTTCTGGACCGTCACGTAACCGTTCTTCTTGGAAAGGCTGACGAGTTGCTGGACCTTCTCGTTGATGTCGCGGCTGACCACCGGATTGGTGATCGGCTTGGCGGGCGGAGCGACCTTGGCCGGAGCGGTGACCTTAGGCGCGGCGACCTTGCCGGCGGGCGCCTTAACCGGTGCGGTCACCTTGGCGGCCTTGACGGCGGTCACCTTGGCGGGCGCGACCTTGGCGGGCGCGACCTTGGCGGCAGCGGGCTTGGAAGGCGCAGCCTTGACGGGCGCTACCTTGCCGGCGGGCTTGGCCGGGGCTTTGACGACGGGCTTGGCCTGCTTGGAGGCTTTGGCCGGCTTGTCGGTGGTCTTCTTGTTCTTCTTTTCGGGCATCTTGGTAAATCAGGCGGCGGTGAGCGTCGGGGGCGTCGCGTGCGACTTGCGCAGGGCGATCTTTTCCGACTGGAGCTGGTTGAGCGTGGTGACGTCGTCGCGGGAAGTGGAGGCGATGCGGGCGTCGAGGCTGCGCATCAGGGCCTGGACGTGACGGCCGTGGAAGGACTTAAGGATGGTGTTGGCCCGCGGGAGGATGTCCTTCTCGTCGTCGCGGCCGGCATAGCTTTCGGCGGAAAGGCGGGCGGCTTCGGTGCGCAGTTCGTCATCGAGCGCGCTGATCGCTTCGCGCAGGCCGGCGAAATGGCCGTGGGCGGCTTCGTTGAGCAGGGACATCAGGAGTTGGCCGCCCCGGCCGGATTGGTCGATCCATTCGAGCGGTAGCGTCTGGGCGATGGGGACGAAGTAGGAATCATGCCGCAGGAGGAACAGTATCAAATCCTCCTCCGTGGTTGTCAAGCCCCCCCCCTTGACAACCGGGGCGGGCGGGGTGTCGGCGGCCCCGGCGAGCTGGGCGGCGGGGCGTTGGGCTTGGGACTGGGCCCGATGGCGTTCGTAGGCCATGTGCATCTCCCGGATGCCGATGCCGGCGTGGCGGGCGGCCTCGTTGAGGGCTTCGCGGACGATCTCCTCGGCGCCCGCCTGCTCGACGATCGGGAAGATGGTCTCCAGGAGGCTGAGTCGGCTGGTGAGCGGAAGATTGACGGAGCCTTCGGGGACGAGGGACTGGACGCAGAACTGCATCGCGCTGCGGGCGCCGGCGACAAGCCCAGCCCAGCCGGCGGCGTCATGCGTCGAAAAATACTCATCAGGATCCTTGCCGCCGGGCAGCGAGAGGAAACGGATGTCGAGGCCTTCGCGCAGGCCGATGGGCAGCAGGCGCAGGGCGGCCTTCTGGCCAGCGGCGTCGGAGTCCAGGAAGACGATCAGCCGCTGCGTGAAGCGACGGAGCTGCTGCATGTGCTCTTCCGTGACGGCGGTGCCTTGGGCCGCGATCGCCCCGGGGATGCCCGCCGAATGGCAGCGGATGGCGTCGAGCTGTCCTTCGACAAGCACGAACGGATCCGCGTCTTTACGCGTCATGCGGGCGCGGTCCAGGTTGAAGACCGTGCGGGATTTCTTGAACAGCTCGGTCTCGGGCGAGTTGACGTATTTAGCCTCGCGGGACGGGTCGTCCTGCGGGGTGATGTCGAGCGTGCGCGCGGTGAAGGCGATGACACGTCCTTGGATGTCGCGGATCGGGATCACCAGGCGGCCGCGGAAGCGGCAGCGCCAGCGAAGCGGGTCGGGCACGCGGTCGACGCCGAAGAACAGGCCCGTCTGGGCGAGGGCATCCTTGCCGTAGCCCTTAGCGAGCAGGCCAGGGATGAGTTTGGAGTCGTCAACGGGCGCGAAGCCGATGCCGAAGTCGTCGGCGACCTCGGGCGAGAATTTACGCTGACGGGTCCAGTAGTCGCGGATCCACTCGCCGTGCACGGGGTCCTCGAGGAAGCATCGGCGCCAGTAGTCGGTGACGAGTTCGTGGATTTCGAGGAGCTGGCCGCGGAAGGACTTCTCGTTCTTGCCGTCGCCGCCGCTCTCGTAGTCGAGCTTGAAGCCGAAGCGATTCGCGACGCGCTCCACGGACTCCGGGAAGTCGAGGCCTTCGCGGGTCATGACCAGCTTGAAGGCGTCGCCGCCTTGCTGCGTGGAGAAGCAATACCAGAGACCGGTCTCGGGGTTGACCTTGAAGGAAGGGCTCTTCTCGGACTTGAACGGGCTGAGGCCCCACCAGTCGCGGCCACGCTGCTTCATCTGGGTGTAGTCCCCGGCGAGCGCGACGATATCGGCCCGTTGGCGGAGCTCGTCGATGGATTTGCGGGAAATACGGGCCACGGGTGTCAAGGGGTGTCTGTCAAGTGGGGCGGCGCAAACGTAAATAATTCCCAATCGTCGATAGGGCGTTCTCCCTCGTTATGCCCCGTAGGGGCTGGGCTGCAAGGGGCGGGCCCTTAGCACTCGTCGCAGAGCTTGTGACGGATCCGGCGGGCTTCTTCGCGGACTTTGGCCGCCGGAACGGCCTGGCCAGCCTTCTCGAGGACTTCGGCGAGGTTATCCAGCACGGCCGCGCTTTCGCGTTTCTCGGCGCCATGGAGTTTCTGCACGCCGGCCAGCTGGCGTCGGAAATGGGCTTCGGCTTCGGCGAACATGCCACGCTTGAGTTCCAACCCGCCGAGGATGCTCATGGTGCCGAGGGTGTCGGGATGGTCGGCCCCGAGCGTGGCGATCTCCAGCGCGAGCACCGTACGATAGGAGCGGGCGGCTTCGTCGTAGCGCGATTGCCGGTAGCAGAGTCCGGCGAGTTGGGTGCGGAGGTTGATGATGGCCGCATCGGCGCCACGCGGCGAGGATTCCAGCAGATCTAAGGCTTCGACATAGAGCCGCTCCGCATGGGCGAGGTCATCGGCCGACATCCGTAGGCTGGCGAGTTCGCGGCGCAGGTCCGCCGCGGTGGCTCGTTGGTCGCGGGTGGTGACCGGCTGAAGCCTGATCGCTTGGGCGAGGAGGGATTCGGCTTCCGGTTGCTTGCCTTCGCTCCGGCACGTCGCCGCCTTTTGGCGCAGGGCCTCAGGACTGATCGCCGGGGCGAGGTCAGTCTCGGCGCAGCCGGCGGCGAGGAGGGCGAACAGGATGAGCGCGGGCCGGGACATCAGTCGCCCAGGAAGCTGGCGTCGTCGCACTGCGCCTTGAAGTAGGGCGCGGCGGCGTCGACCTCCACGGTCAAGACGTGGTTGCCGGCGGTGATCGACGCGAGGGAGCGCCCGTCCTTGCCTAGTTCGAGGGCCTGGTCGTCGAGCCACGCGGCCTTGACCCCGGTGAGGATCAGCGGCTTGGCGGTCTTGGCGGCGGCGGTGAAGCGGGCGCTCGCGTAGAGGCGTCCAGGATTGAATTCCTTAGGCAGCTGTCCGTTCACGAGCGTGTAGACAGGAGTCGGCGCGGCCGACTTCGCCAGGGCGCCAGGGGGTTGGTCGTTGAAGTTCCACAGGCGCGCGACGTTGCTCTTGCTGGCGTCGAAGGAGCCGGGTTTGCCGATCTCGCCGAGGAAGGCCAGCAGGTTACGGCGAGGGACGAACTCGAGTCCGTCCACGAGGCCGGCGGGCATGATACTGCCGATGTTGTCGCGGCTGACGATGTTGGCCTTCAGGATCGCCAGTTCGACGCCCGGGCCAGGGCGGATGAAGAGTTCGGTCGCGTTCTCGCGTGCCGGGATGCCGGTCATCAGCGAGCCGTCCTTCATCTTGAAGGAGAAGGCGTGGTAGCCTTCCTTTACCTTGGACGCAGGGTTGAGCACGCTTTCGATGATGTAGTCGAGCGGGGCGCTGGCGCCCATGCTGCTGAGGTCGGGGCCGAGCTTGCCGCCGGCGCCGCCGATGGCGTGGCAGATCGTGCACCCAGCCTTGCGGTAATGGATTTCACCGTCCGCCGGGTCGGCGCCCAGCTTGATGCTGTTGATCATGCCGGCGACTTCGGCGGCATAATTACGCGTCGCGGTGGAGCCGCCGGTCAGGGGCTGGATGGTCTTGACGAGGGCTTGGCCGCCGCGACCAAGGGAGCGCGCCGCCTGCAGGGCGGCCGCGAGGGTTTCCGGGCTGAGTCCCGCGGGGAAGTTCTTCGCCAGCTGCGGGGCGAAGCTGCCGATCTGGAAGAGCTGCGTCCAGGTCTGCACCGCCTGGGGGCGCGAATTGATCTGGGCGAAGACGGACGGAATCGCCTTGAGGGCCTCGGCAGGAGCATGGACCGCGAGGGCCGGCAGGGCGGTGCGCCGCACGGCGGCGGGCCGGTCTGCCTTGGTCAGTTCGCGCAGGATGTTCAACGAGACCTGCTGTCCGGTCTGGCGCATGGCCTCGACGGCGGCGGAGCGGAGCTCGTCGTCCTTGGCGTCGCCCCCGAAGGCGTAGCCGATCTTGCCGATGAGGCCGGCGATCTTCCATTGGCCGACCAGGCGGATACCGCGGAGGCGAAGGTCGCGCGGCGTCTTGTCGTTGAGGAATTCACCGATGCCGGCGAGGTCGCCGTTGGGTCGGACGCTGCGCGAACGTGCCGCGTCGATGAGGGCGTCGGCGATCCGGACGCGGGTGGCAGGCGTCAGCGACGCGTCGTTGATGAGGGCCTGGTAGAGCTGGGTGGCTTCCGTGGCCGTGCCGGCCTTGCCGATGAGTTCGATCCACGGACCGCTGCCTTCGCGGTCGATCTTGCGACCGGAGAACAGGCGCTGCACGTAGGGCGTGGCGATGCCGGGGTCGATGGCTTTGACGATCGCATCCAGCTGGGCTTCCTGACCGTTGAGCTTGGCCGGATCCGCGGCGACGTCTTCGAGCCAAGGGCGGGCGAGTTCGTTGATGCTGGTCCAAGCGGCGAAATCGAGGAAGGTGTCTTCGGTGTTTTTCGGCAGGTGCGTCAGCACGGCGCGGGCGCTATCATAAGAGCGTACGCGGGCCAGGGCGCGGTGGGCTTCGAGTTGCACGCGCGGATTGGCGTGCGCCAGGAACGGCGTGATCAGGCCGATGTCGGTCGCGCTGCGGGCGCCGAGGGATTTGCCCAGTTCACGCAGGCCGACCTGAAGGCTGACGGCGTCCGGGCTCTTCAGGAGCTCGGCGAGGTGGGCGGTGTCGGCGGTGCGGCCGCTGAGGAGCCAGGCGGCGTGGCGCCGGGTCACGTCGTCCTTGGACCAATTCTTCAACGCGGCCTGCAGGTCGGCGACGGGCAGCTTGGCGAGTTCGCGGCGAGCCTGCTCGAAATCCCAGCGATTGGGCGAGAGCAGCTTGGCGAGCAGGGCGTCGGTCGGGAGACCGAGCATGGGTTGCCAGGCGAGGGGCTTGCTGCCTTCCGGGGCGATGCGCCAGATGCGGCCATGGAGTTTGTCGCGGCGAGGGTCGCGGAAATCGACTTCGCCGTGATTGATGATCGGGTTAGACCAGTCCGCGACATAGAGCGCGCCGTCGGGGCCCATCTTCAGAGTGATCGGTCGGAAGGCGACGTCGCTGGTGCGGACGACGTCCGGGAGCTCCTTGGTCACGTAGCCGGACTTGGGCGCGTCGGTGATGCTGAAGTCGTTGAAGCCGAAGCGGACGATGCGATGGGCGCGGAAGTCGCAGGTGATGGCGTTGCCTTGCCAGTCTGCGCCGAACAGCGGGCTTTGGACCAGCTCGAGTCCGCTGAATTTAGGATAGGAGCCGGGGCTGATGCTGCCCACCAGTCGGCGTGCGCCTTCGGAGGGAGGGAACGTCGCTCCCGGGAAGGCCCAATGCACGCCAGTGCCGTCGGCGCCGGAGGTGAGGAACGTCTGGCCGGCGAGGTCTTCCTGCTGGCCCCAGGCGTTGACGAGGCCCTTCGAGTGGACTTCGAGGCGTTCGGTGTTGGGGTCGTAGGCGAAGGCGACGCCGGAGTTGGCGCGCACGAGGCCCCACGGGGTTTCGAGGTGAGAGTGGATGTAGATCGTCTGGTGGAAGTAAAGTCGGCCATCGATGCCCCAGTGGAGGGTATGGATGATGTGGTGGGTGTCTTCCGTGCCGAAGCCGCTCAGGACGATGCGTCGAGCGGAGAGGAGTCCGTCGGCGTCAGGGTTGGTGAGGTGCAGCAGTTCGGTGCTGGCGCCGACGTACGCGCCGCCGAAATTATCCGGTGCGACGCCCGAAGGGATGAGCAGGCGGTCGGCGACGATGCGGGAGGCGTCGGCTTGTCCGTCGCGGTTGGTGTCTTCGAGGAGGATGATCTTGTCGTTGCCGGTGGAAGGGCCGAATTTGGAAGCGTCGCCGATCATCTGGGCGGCCAGGTCTTCGGGGTTGACCTGAGGATAGGTGTTCGACGTCGCGACCCAGAGTCGGCCGGCGGTGTCCCAGTTCATGTGCACCGGCTTCTCGAGCAGCGGGTTTTCGGCGAAGAGCGTCATCTTCAGTCCGTCGGAAAGCTTGAACTCCGGCGCAGGCATGGAAGGCAGCTTCGATAGTTTGGAGACGGATTTGGGTTCGGGCGCGAGGGTGCTCGGCTGGCCGGCCGAGATGGCGATCGCGTCGGCTTCCGCTTTGTCGATCAGCGGATCGAACTTCGGGATCTCGACGGCGTTGTTGCCCTGTTCGCGCTTACGGAAGCCGAAGATATAGGTGTAGTTGGCCGGACGGCTGCGGTGGAAGAACAGGGAGTTCTTGCGGAGCACGGCCGCGCGGAGGGCTTCGGCGGCGTCGTCGGGCTTGTCCCAGCCATCCTTGTCGACCTTCCAGCCTAACTGGGCGGCGAGGCCTTCGCTCAACGCGCCATAGCCGCGCTCGGTGAGGTGGATGCCGTTGTCGGTGCCGAACTCGAGGGCGATGCCCGCGTTGGCCTTCCATTCGGCGCTGAGGAACTGGGCGCCCTTTTCGGCGGCGAGCTCCATCAAGGCGCTGCCATAGGCGGCGAGCATCTGGTTATGTTCAGAGGGGTCGGGCAGGCCCGGGCGAGAGCCGCGCAGGTCTTCGTGCGCGATCGGTCCGAGGATCACGAAGCGCACCTTGCCCGCCGGACTGGCTTCCTTGATGAGCTCCATCAGCTGGGCGACTTCGCGCTTGAGGCGGGCAGGCGTGTGTTCGGTGCCGTAACGGGCCGGGTCGGGGTTGAGGGCGGGGTCGTTCTTGCGGTAGGTGAGCTCCTCGAGCGAGGCGGCCATGCCGTAGCCGATGATCGCGACGGTCGGCTTCACGACCGCGAGCTGCTCCTTGAGTTGCTCCGTTCCTTTGGCGACCGGGTCGAAGCTGGCGCGCGAGGCGCCGAGCGGCGTATCACCGGAGTAGCCGAGGTTACGCACGGCGAACTTCTTGCCCGGGAATTCGCGGCGCATCTTGGCCTCGATATGGCCGTAGTTGTTTTCGCGTTCGATCAGCACGTCGCCGATCAGGAGGACGCGATCACCGTCATCGAGCGTGAGCTTGCGTTGGTCGGCGGCATGGGTGCTCGGCGAGAAGGCGATGACGGCGCAAAATGCCAGAAGGATGGGGAAGCGGGGCATGTTCGGATTGGAAAGGCTTTTAGGGCTATGGCGAGGCGACTTTCGACCCCGGAGGGGTGAAGTTGTTGCCAATGCCGCGCTTTTAAATTCCGTCAATTAACCCGATGGTGGAAATCAGTCAGCGAATTGGGGCCATAGGGCCCGAAACGCCAGCTGGGCATCCTTGTCGGGAATCACCGGCCTAGCCGGGTCGGCTAGGAACTTAAGGGGGAAGGCCGGCTTCAGGTATAGGACCTGGACGGTGGCCGCTTTGACCTCGAAGACCGCATACCATGCGCCACAGCCGATATCGAAGAGGTCGCCTCGGCGGCTGCGGATCCGGCGTGTCCGGTGCGGACTCGGATCGCGGCTGAGCATTTCGAGCAGCCTGCCTTCGAAGTCGATCGACCATGCCTGTTTCAACCAGGCCATGTGCTCGGTGGCCTGCGGCGCGAACGTGACCGTGAAGGCGGGCGGGGCGCCGAGGGCGGCGTCCACCTCGTCGATCCAGCCGGCCTTGGCGTCAGGGAAGGAGTCGTAGGCAGGGATGTAAGGCTTGATGTCGAAGACGGGGGTGCCGTCGACGAGGTCGCAAGGTCCGAGGATGAGTTTTCCTTTCTTGATCTCGATCAGCTGGACGGGCGTGATGCCCAGCGGATTGGGGCGATGCGGGGAGCGCGTCGCGAAGACGCCGCGTCGCTTCGAGGGGCCGCGCGGCGGGAGGACTTCAGGCCGCCAGTCCTTGTTGCGATGGAACCACCAGAGCAGCCAGATGCGGTCGAAGCCCGCGAGGTCCTTGAGCGCTTTCTGGTATTTGTCGCCCGGCAGCATCTCGAGCACGTTCGTCTCGGCCTGCTTCTCATCCGGCTGATGCCGCGCGTCGAACTTCAACGGCTTCCCTGAGCGGATGAAGCCGATGGGCGTGATGTTGAGGCCGGAATCCAAGATGGGCTAGGCCTAGGGTTCGCTCGGCTAAAAGGCAAAGATTCATTGTCTTGTCGGCCGGCCACCGCTATCCGTTCCGCTGCGTCATGTCCGCCGAGGTCATCAATCTCTCTTGCTATAAGTTCGCCCCGTTGGACGGACTGGAGGAGCTGAAGGCACGTCTGCAGGAGGCCGCCAAGGCCAACGGACTCAAGGGTACCATCCTTTTGGCGCCCGAGGGCATCAACTTCTTCCTGGCCGGCACCCGCTCGCAGTTGGCGGCCGTCCTGGGCGTCATCCGCGCCCTGCCGGGCCTGGCCGATATCGCGCCCAAGGAGAGCCCGAGTTCCGAACAGCCGTTCAAGCGCATGCTCGTCAAGGTCAAGAAGGAGATCATCGCCTTCGGGGTCGAGGGTGTCGATCCGGTCCGACGCCCGGCGGCCAAGATCTCGGCGAAGCAACTAAAGCAGTGGCTGGACGAAGGTAGGCCGGTCACGTTGCTCGACACCCGTAACGACTACGAGGTCCGGATGGGCACGTTCAAAGGAGCGGTCGTGCCGAAGATCTGGAACTTCCGCGATTTCCCTGCGGCCGTCGAAAAGCTACCGGCCGCCCTGAAGACCCAGCCTGTCGTGATGTTCTGCACCGGCGGTATCCGTTGCGAGAAGGCCGGTCCGTTCATGGCGCTGCAGGGCTACACGAACGTGCTCCAGCTCGACGGCGGTATCCTGAAGTATTTCGAAGAAGTGGGCGGAGCGCACTACGACGGCGAATGCTTCGTCTTCGATGAGCGCGTGGGCGTAGGACCGGATCTGCGCGAGACGGGCTCGGTGGTCTGCTTCAACTGCCAGATGCCGTTGACGCTCGCGGATCAGCGACGTCCCGACTACGTCTACGAGAAGACCTGCCTCCACTGCGTCGACGGCAAACCGAAGGGCCGGGGCAACACCGCGCAACGCGGGGCCTGAGGATTACCAGCGGAGTTCGCTGAGGCTGAAAACCCGGCGCGCTCCCTTGGGCAAGCGGGCCTGCAGGTTCGCGTCGTCCTTGTCGCTGAGGATGCCGGTGCGCAGCAGCACGCTGTCGAGGCCGGCTCCGGCGGCGCCCGCGATATCGTGCTCGGGGCTGTCGCCGATCGCGAGGACCGTCATCGGCGCCGGATTGCCGAGCACGGCGAGCGCGGTACGGTAGATGTCGCCGTGCGGTTTCCCGAAATAACGAAGCACGGCGCCTTTGCGTTCGAGCTCCAAGGCGATGGCGCCGGCCGAAGGGCGGACGCCCATGGGCGTCAGCATCTCGAGGTCGGGATTGCAGACGGCGATCGTCACGCCGCGGTTGGCGGCCTTGGTGAGGTCGCGGATCTGTTCGCGCCAGTTGCGGTCGGGTTCTTGGCTGGCGGCGAGGATGATGCCGTCGGCTTCGTCGGGCCAAGTGAGCGTGAAGCCCAGGTCGCCGAAGCCGTAGTCATCGCCGGGCTTGCCGGAGATGTGGACTTTGGCACCGGGCTGGAAGCCCGATCCCATCGCGCCGGAGCGGATGGCCGCTTGCGCCGCGTCGCCCGAAGTGACCACGGCGTCGAAGTGTTCGGGACCGAAGCCGAATCTCGCGAGGCGGACGATGTTGTCTGCTCCGGTCTTGGCGGAGTTGGAGAGCACCACGACCTTGCCTCCGCTTTCGCGGAAACGGCGGAGCGCATCGGCGGATTGCGGGTAGGCGACGTTGCCGTCATGCAACGTGCCGAACTGATCCACGAGGAGGGCGCCGTATTGGCCGGCGATTTCGGACAGGCCGGTGATGGGGGTGAGGCTGCTCATGCGAAGGCGATCTCGTGGCCAAGGGAACGCCAGGCCAAGCGGGCGGCACCGGCCGCGGCTTCTTCGCTCCAGGCGGTGAGCTGGGGGACGCCTAGGGCTTGCGTGCGGAGAGTCATCCAAGCGTTGCTCCGGGAGCCGCCGCCGGCGTGGCGGACATTGCGCAACGTCGGACCGCCGAGCGCAGTGAGCTTGGCGTAACCGGTCTGTTCGATGCGAGCAAAGGCTTCGTAGATACCTTGCAGGAATTCTGCGTCGGATGCCGGGCGAGGGGAGAGGCGCGGTGCGAGTTTCGCATCGGCGACGGGGAAGCGTTCGCCGATCGCCGGCAGCGGATAATAGTCGGTGCCTGTCGGCTTCGTCGGGTCGAGCGAAGCATCAAGTCCGGCCAGTTGCTCGGCCGTGAAGAACTGCAGGAGCGTCTTCCCGCCGCAGTTGGAGGCGCCGCCGGCGAGCCAGGTGTCGCCGAGGCGGTGGCTATAGATGCCGAGTTCAGGCGCGAAGATCGGGCGATCACTGAGGAGCTTGAGGACGATGGTGGAACCGAGGGCCGTCGAGGCTTCTCCAGCACAGGAGGCGCCGCTGGCCAGGAAGGTCGCGCAACCGTCGGTCGTGCCGGCCGCGATGGTGATGCCTTCTGGTATGCCAAGAGCGATGGCCGCCTGGGCGGAGACGTGTCCGATAGGCGTTCCGATCGGGACGACTTCGGGCAGTAGGCCCGGAGAAAGTCCGAAGCCGCGCAGCCAATCCGGCCATTCACGGGCGACGGGGTCGTAGCCGGTCTTCAGCGCATTGTTCTCATCGGTCTGCCAGTTCGTCGCGCCCAAGCATCCGTTGATCCA
This sequence comes from uncultured Opitutia bacterium, assembly GCA_903921665.1. Taxonomy (GTDB): domain Bacteria; phylum Verrucomicrobiota; class Verrucomicrobiia; order Opitutales; family UBA953; genus UBA953. The sequence goes on along the minus strand of CAIXQT010000078.1, from coordinate 11,655 downwards.
GTCGGCTTGGTGGATGATGCAGTGCAGACGCGGCAGCTTGGCCCACTCCATGGCTCGGGCGGCGGGCGATGTCGCGCCGTGGGCGGCGCTTTCGCGTGGGGCGAGCGACTTGATCTTGGCGGCGAGTTCGCCCGTGTCGGCATCGTCGTACATCCGGGCCGGGGCGAGCGGCCGGTTGTGGTTGTCGACCGGGAGGATCGTGCCGGAAGTCGCGTCGACCGCGATGGCCCGGGCGGCCGACAGGTCGAGTTTCTGACTCAGTTCATCCAAGGCCGTGCGGCAGCCGTTCCACCAATCTTCGGCTGATTGCTCGCGGCGGACGCCGGTGGCCTTGGTTGCCGGTAGCGTCGCCGAACCTAGGGCAAGAATTTTTCCGGAGGCGTCGACGGCGACGGCGCGTACACCCGAGGTGCCGAGGTCGAGGCCGATGACGAAGCCGTGCATGGTGACTTATTGATGGTCGTGGAAGTCCGGGGCAAGGATGGAGCAGGTCTTTCCGGTTGGCGGGTGGCGGTTAGCGGTTGGAATCGCAACGTTAAGAGGGTGATGCCATGACCTCATGTTTACGGTGATCCTTACCGCCAACCGCCAACCGCTAACCGCTTACCGCTCGTCACTTGGGATTCAGTTCATCCCAGCTCTTCAGTCCACAGGTCTTGAGGTAAGGTTCGGCGGCGGCTTTCCATTCGGCAGTGCCGGCGGACTTGAAAAGGAACCAGATTGGGCGCTTCTGGTCGGGCTCGGAGATCGTTCCGGGCTTGTTGCTCCAAAGTCCGAAGCGCAGGCCGTTTTCTAGGGAGTGGTCGACGTGGCGATGATAGTGGAAGGCGTCGACGGCATCGCCGAGGCGCTGGACCTTTTCCCACGCATAGGCATAGGCTGCGGCCTGTTCGGCGAGTCCTTCGGGGCGATCTGGCAAGTCGAAGCCCTGTTCGGTGAAACTGAGGCGACGTGGTTTTCCGGCGTAAAGCATTTCGGGCGTCGCCAGCTTCTTGGTCAGCACCTCGAGGTTCTTGAACGTCACTTTCGGTGTGTTGTCATTGAAGGACACCTTATCGAGCCACGTGCGTGGGTCGCGTAGATTGGAAGGGTAAGGGTGGAAGGCCAGGTTCCAGTCGAAGTCGCCGCGTTCACGGGCACGCTTCGCGAATAGCTCGAGCAGGGTGCGACCGGGGCAGGCCTGGAGCGGGTCCTTATGACCCTTGGCCGTCCAGCTGTGCGTCATCGAGATATACACACGGGCGTTGGCCGAATGCCGGCGCAGGGATTCCCAAGCGAGGCGGACCTGGTCTTCGTATTGTTGAGCGACCTCCTCGGCTGTCGCCGGACCCATCTGATGCCACTCGTTATGGGCGTTTACTTCATTGCTGACAATCCAGCCCCAGACGCGTCCGTGTTTGGCGTCGGCGGCCGACCAGCGCTGGGCGATGAACTCGGTGAGCGCCTTGTAGCAGGCACGACCTTCGGGGGTGACCGTATCGGAGGCCATCGTTATGCCTTTGATCGGATCGGCCTTCGGGTGGATGGTCAGCTTCCGGATACGTTCGTCGGGCGAGCGCACGGTGGTGACGATGAGCGTCACTACGACGCCCTTGTCGCTCATGGGTTTGATCTGTCGGTCCATCGCCTCGACGCTCTTCTGGTTGATCGCGAACGTGAAGCCATCAGCCGAGGCGGTGGGCTGGCCTGGCTTGGCATCTTTCGCTGGGGTCAGTAGTGCGTTCAGCCTGATATTGAGGGTGGCGTGATGGATGCCGAGCTCAAGGGCGTCGGGAATCATCTGGACCTGGAGGCCCTTGGGGCTGCTCGTGGCCGGGTAGGGCGTCGTGTCGGGCGCGGCGAATGCTTCAGAGCATAAGCATAGACAAAAGAAGAGCAGCGGGCGCATGCAGGGGAGACAGTTCACGGTAAGATAAGGTTTCAACCGTAATAGGCTGCCGATTTGTCCATGAGGGTTGCCGATTGACGGATGCGGACACGCCTTCATAAATCATCATAACCCCATGCGTCTCCTGGTACTTCTTCTCTGTCTGGTCGGCGGCCTTCTGTCCGCCGCTCCGGCCAAGCAGCCGAACATCGTCTTCATCTTTTCGGACGATCACGCCTATCAGGCCATCAGCGCCTACGGCGATGCCCGTAAGCTGAACCAGACCCCGAACATCGATCGGCTCGCCAAGGAAGGCATGCGCTTCGATCGCGCGCTCGTCACCAATTCCATCTGCGGTCCGAGCCGTGCCGTGATCTTGACCGGCAAGTACTCCCACCTGAACGGTTTCTACAACAACTCGAACTCGGTGTTCGATGGCAGCCAGCTGACTTTCCCTAAGCTGTTGCAGAAGGCCGGCTATCAGACCGCCGTCATCGGCAAGTGGCATCTCATCAGCGACCCGACCGGCTTCGATTTCTGGCAGGTACTGCCCGGTCAGGGCGTCTATTATAATCCGCCGATGAAGAATGCGCAGGGCATGGTGAAGACCCAGGGCTACGTGACGGACATCATCACCGATCTTTCGCTGGATTGGATCAGCAAGCGCGACAAGACCAAGCCCTTCGTGCTCATGTGCCAGCACAAGGCCCCTCACCGCGAGTGGGAGCCGAACATCAAGGACCTCGGTTTCGACAAGGACCGGGTCTATCCTGAGCCGCCGACGCTCTTCGACGATTTCGCCAACCGCGCGAAGGCCGTCGGCGAGAACGACATGACCCTGGAGAAGACCATCACCGATAAGGACGTGAAACTCGTCCGGCCAGCGCAGCTCGATGCCGAGCAGGGGAGCGTCTGGGACGCCTATTACGAGCCGCGCAACGCCGCCTACCGGAAAGCCGGCCTTTCGGGCAAGGATCTGGTCCGCTGGCGCTATCAGCGCTACATGCATGACTACCTCGCCACCGTGAAGTCGGTCGACGATAACGTGGGCCGCGTCCTGAAGTATCTCGAGGAGCAAGGTCTCGCCGAGAATACCATCGTCATCTACTCCGCCGACCAAGGTTTCTACCTCGGTGAGCATGGCTGGTTCGACAAGCGCTGGATCTTCGAAGAATCCGTGCGCACGCCTTTGCTCGTCCGTTGGCCCGGAGTCACCAAGCCTGGCTCCGTCAGCAAGGCGCTCGTCTCCAATGTCGACTTCGCGCAGACCTTCCTCGGCATGGCCGGCCTGCCTTCGCCCGCTGAGATGCAAGGTCGCAGCCTCACCCCGATCCTCGCGGGCGAGACGCCGGCTGATTGGCGCAAGGAGTTCTACTACCACTATTACGAGTATCCGCAGCCGCACCATGTCGCGCCGCACTACGGCATCATCACCGAACGATACAAGCTCGTGCGCTATTACGGCAACGGCGAGACCAAGACCGATCTGTTCGACAGCGAGAAAGACCCTCTGGAGTTGCGCAGCTATTTCGGCCAGCCTGGCTATGAGGGCGTGCAGGCTGACCTCGAGTCGCGTCTCGCCAAGCTACGCTCGGAGCTGAAGGTGCCCGCCGTCGACGACGAGTATGCGACCGGTGAGAAAAAGCGCCCCGGTCAGGCCAAGGGCAAGGGGAAGAAGGCCGGAGCGAAAGTCCCCGAAGCGAAGTAAGCCTTACTCGCCGATTTTCTTCGCGGCCTGCTTGCCCTTGGCCTTGCCGGCGTTCTCGGCCGCCGGGTCGTAGGCCGGGTTGGGCGTCGGCAGCTGGGCGTCGACTGATTTCAGCCAAGCGTCCAAGCGGGTGCGGAGCGCCTTGGCGCGATCCGGCTGGGTCGAGGCCAGGTCCTTGGTTTCGCTGATGTCGTTGCCGAGGTCGTAAAGTTCGTCGCGACCGTCTTCATAGAAATGCACGAGGCGGAAGTCGCCGCTCCGGATGGCGCTGTAGGGCGTGGCGCCGCCCGGATGGTAGTGCGGGTAATGCCAGAAGATCGCGTCGCGGTCGGGCTTGGTGCCGGCCTTCAGGAGCGGGGCGAGGCTGATACCGTCGACAAGGGACTGCAGCGGCTTGATACCGGTCATCTCAACCAGCGTCGGGTAGAGGTCGACCGTGATGGCTGGAGAGGCTTCGGTCACGCCAGACTTGGTCGAACCAGGCCAGAAGACGATGAGCGGCACGCGGACGCCGCCTTCATAGGCCGAGCCCTTGCCGGCGCGGAGCGGCGAGTTGTCAGTCGCCTTATCGTTACGGAGGAGCAGGCCGCCGTTATCGCTCGTGAAGACGATGATGGTATTGTCCTCGAGCTTCAGTCGCTTGAGCGCGGCGCGGATCGTCCCCAGCGAATCGTCGACGCTTTCGACCAGCGCCGCGTACACGGGGCTCTTCTGCTTCAGTTCGGGCGGCTTGGCCGCCTTGGACTGATACTTGGCGACCACCTCGGGTTTGCCGGCGAGCGGCGTGTGGACGGCGTAGTGGGGGAGGTAGAGGAAGAAGGGCTTGTCCTTATTGGCTTCGATGAAATTCACCGACTCGGTGGCTTCGCGATCGGTGAGGAATTCGCCCTTGGGGCCTTCGGGCAAGGTGGGGATCTTGTAGGGAGCGAAGTAGCTGGGCGGCTGGCCGCGGGCATAGCCACCGATGTTCACGTCGAAGCCGTGCTTCTCCGGGTAATACGCTTCGTCACCTTCCTTGAGCCCGGGAGTGAGGTGCCACTTCCCGATGCTCGCGGTCGCGTAGCCGGCGGCCTTCAGTTGTTCGGCGAGCGTGATTTCCTCGAACGGCAGGAACTTTTGCCAGTCGGGAATCTTCAACTTTGCGTACGGGCGTTCGTGTCCGGCGATCCAGTCCGTGAGGTGGAGGCGGGCCGGGTATTTTCCGGTGAGGAGCGCGGCGCGGGTAGGGGAGCAGACCGTGCAGGCCGAATAGCCGTTCGTGAAGCGGACGCCGTCCTTGGCTAGCTGATCGACATGCGGAGTCTCGTAAAAGCGGCTACCATAGCAGGATAGGTCCGTCTGCCCCATGTCGTCGACCAGGATGACGATGACATTTGGATGGCGAAAGGCGCTCTTTTCGGCGGCGAATGCGGCCGACGGAATGGCTAGGGCGAGGCAGGTCGATAGGATGCGATTAAGCCATGAAATCATGTCGTGATAGGGTAATACCCCTTAGTTTTTGCAATAACAACCTACTCGACAGCCGATGGGGTTTTGACACTATTTTCTTATGTCCCCTCGCCAACTCAAGGTTGCTGCATGCCTCTTCGCTCTGGCTGTCGCCGGTGCGGTCTTTTTCCTGCCGTCTGGCGGTCAATACGTGGAGTATGCCGCCGTCGATGTCGCGCCCGCCGCACGCCCGGTCGTCGTGGCACCGAAGACCTCCGTCGCTTCCCCCGTGGTCGCCTCTGTCTCGCCTGCCACGCAGTCCGATGAGCGTGCCAAGGCCGGCACGATTTCGCTCGGTGGCGTCACCGAGGCCATGGCCGCCTCGGCCAAGCCGGTCCCTGCCACGCAGACGGCTTCCCCGGCAAATGCAGGTTCGTCGTCAAACGCTGCCTCCGCAGGTGGCGCGCCGCTCTATCGCCCGGCTTTCCTTGCTAGCATCGCCGAAAGGGAATCGGCGGCTGACGTCGCTGGCGTACCTCGGGAAGATTTCGTCAAGGCCTGCGATCGCGATCACGACCTGCATATCGCGGCATCTGGTCATGGCCCGTTCTACATGTGCGCCGGCCTGAAGGCGCCGATCGGCCCTGACGTCACCGCGGTGACGACGACTCCTAGCTACCCGACCGCGCAAACCTTCAAGCTGCACAGCCGACCGACCGCCACGCGCAAGATCTACCTCGATTTCAACGGCCACGTCACTACCGGTACGCCTTGGAATACGGCCTTCAACAAGGCGACCTTCACGACCCCCCCTTTTTCGCTCGACGCCAATACGGCTGCCTTCAGCGCGGCAGAGCATGCCGCGATCCAGTACGTCTGGCGAAGCATGGCCGAGGATTTCGCCCGTTTTGATGTCGACGTGACGACTGAGGATCCCGGAGTGGAGTACCTCCGGCGTACTAGTCTCGCGGGGACGACTTATGGCATGCGTATCGTTTTCGGACCCGACCAGAACGCCACCGGTTCAGGTGGGCAGGCCTATGTCGGTTCGTTTGGGGCGATTCGTACGAATACGCAGCCAGACAATCCTTGCTTCGTTTACGCCGGTACGGGCGCCAGTTCCAAGTTCATGGCAGAAGCCGGGGCCCATGAGGCCGGCCACACGGTCGGGCTTTTCCATGACGGCACGCAGACCGGCGGCCTCCAGTACTTCGGAGGTCACGGCACGGGAGCAACGTCCTGGGCGCCCATCATGGGGGTCGGCTACTCCAAGGACATCGTCCAGTGGTCCAAGGGCGAATATACCGACGCGAACAACACCCAGGACGACATCGCGGTAATCGGCGGCTATCTTCCCGTCGTCACCGACGACCACGGTGGCACGACCACGGCGGCCACCGTCATCACGGGCAACTCGATCACCGGAGGCGGCTTGATCAATGGCGCCAACGATGTCGATACGTTCAAGATCAATGCCGGTCGCGGCAAGTTGGTGATTACTCCCAAGGGCGCCCTGATTTCCCCGAACCTTCGTCTGCAGGTCAAACTGCTGAAGTCCGATGGCACCGTGCTCAATACTTATGACGCGACAGGCATGACCGGTAAGATGGCCCCGGACCCGATCACGTACACCGTCACGGAAGACGGAACTTACTATATCCAGCTGGATGGCATCGCGAACGGCACCGGCGCCACCGATGGCTACACCGACTATAGCTCGATCGGAGTCTACGGACTTTCGGCTACTTGGCTCGAGCCGGGCAACAAGCCGCCCATCGCGGACGCCTCGTTGTCCAGTTCGCTTTCCTACGATTATCAGCTGCAGCCTTCGGAGGTCGTGAGCTTCAACGGTTCGCTTTCCTATGACCCTGACGGTGTGCTGGTCAGGTATCTATGGAACTTCGCGGATGTCTACCCGTCGACGTCCGGCGATCCGATTACCACCCATCGCTATCGCGCCCCCGGAATCTATAAGCCGGTGCTGACGGTCACCGATGATCGCGGCGCCAGCTCCAGCGCCCTGCTTACCGTCAACGTCGTTGGTCAGAGAAAGGCCAACACCTTTTCGCTGGCGGTCAATTCGGCGAGTTTCGTCCGCGTCAACTCCGTGAGTGATGCGGTCAATGCCAACATCTATATCCAGGATCAGTACGGTAATCCGCTGAAGAGCGCCGTCGTCACGGTGCGGGTCTCGGGCTTGGTGTCTGCCCCGCCCGTCATGGCTCGTACGGACATCTTCGGCAAAGTCACCGTCTCTTCGCCGCTCTTCAAGCGTGCCGCGCGTGGCACGGTCCGGATCGACATCGACCGGGTGACCTCTGCGACGCATACCTACGTTCCGGCTGATAATCTTGCCCCGACTTTCGTCACCGTGACCCGCTGAGAAAGCTCACAGTTCTGAAGAACGGGCGGCCGGTGGCCGCCCGTTTTGTTTGACGGAGCGATTGGGCTGGAGGGCGTCGGGATGGCCCCTAGATTCGGGATCACCCACCATGGCTTCCGTCATCCAGCCTTCTTCCCGTCGTGAATTCCTTGGCGCCGCCGCCTTCGCGCTCGCCGGCCTTGCGACCGCTTCCCGGCTCGCTGCGGCCGACGCGCCCAAGGCGCCCGTGAAGCGTCCGCCCAATCCTTTCGTCTACAAGTTCAATATCGGGAAGATCGAAGCGTTCTCGATCAGCGACGGTCATATGCTCTTCAGGCAGGGGCTCGACCTCATGTGGCCGGAGGCGGATCGCCCGACGATGAAGGAAGCGTTGATCTTCAATCGCGAGCGCCTCGATGCGCTGCCGCTCTACGTCAACATCATGGGTCTCAAGATCGGCGACGAGGTCGCGCTCATCGACGCCGGCTTCGGCGAGCGTCATCCGAACCCGAACTTCGGCTGGTTCGCCGAAGGTCTCCGTCAGCTTGGCATCAAGCCCGAGCAGGTCACGACCGGCTTCCTCAGTCACTCGCATTCCGACCACCTGGATGGCTTCGTGAACAACGGCCAGCCGGCCTTTCCGAACGCCAAGATCTACCTGCTCAAGGAGGAGTATGACTTCTGGCGCGGCCCGAATCCGGACTTCTCCAAGTCGAAGCGCGATAAGAAGCCGTTGCCCAACATGGTGAAGACCGTCTGCCGCAACTTTGATATCCTCAAGGATCAGCTCGTCATCGCCAAGGACGGCCAGAAACTCTTCCACGACGCTGTCACGGTGATCGCGGCTCCTGGCCATACCGACGGCCATGCCTGCTTCGAGATCCGTTCCGGCGACGATTCTCTGGTGCACATCAGCGACGTCGTCCATCATCACGTGCTCATGTTCGACAACGTCGGCTGGACCGTCGCGATGGACCATGACCCTGAGACCGCGGTCAAGACGCGTCAGAAGCTCTTTTCGCGCATGGCCAAGGAGAAGTCCCGCGCCTTCGGCTTCCATCTCCCTTGGCCCGGCATAGGCACCGTCGTACCGAAGGGCGACCAGTACGCCTGGGTACCTGAGCGTTTCAGCTGGGGCTCCTGAAGGACTATCCTTGCGCGTTTAGCTCCGCTTATCGGACAGGTCCTTGCGTAGCTCGCGGATTTCGGCGTGCAGTTCGCGGATCTCCTTGCGCAACTCCTCGTGGTCGCGGGTCTCCTTGGGCAGGATCAGCTTCGAGGTCACGATGGCTGACATCGAGCCGAAGAGGGCGATGCCTACGAGCATCAGGATCGAGGCGATGAGCCGACCTTCGCCGGTCACCGGGAAGGTGTCACCGTAGCCGACCGTGGTGACCGTCGTCAGCGCCCACCAGAGCGCGTCTCCGCCGTTCTTGATCGTGGCACCAGGGGCGCCTCGCTCGACCTCGACGATGAGCATCGTGCTGAAAAGCACCATGACGAAGGCCACGCCAGGCAGGGCGAGCAGTTTCTCGTTGAGCGAGGTGCCGCTTGTGAGCGTGCTCAGTTTCTTGAGCACCCGGATAAGGCGGACGAAGCGGTAGATTCTGATCGCCTGCAGGGAGCGGAAGGCCGGTTCGAAGGGGATGCTGGCGAGCACGTCGATCCAGGCCCAGCGCCAGTAGTTCGCCGCGTACTTCTCGCGTCGCCAGCGGACGAAGACGTCGGCCAGGAAGACCAAGCACGACAGGGTGTCGACAGTGCGCAGGACCGAGAGGGCGCCCGGAGGAATGTGCAGGAAGGTCTCCAGCACCACCAGCAGCAGGGAGACCACCGCGACGACCAGAACCAGCCAATCCCAAGGATTGAGGCGCTGGCGCAGCTGCTCTTCGTTCTTCATGGGCTTAGCGTGGGAGGGGGGCGTCGGTCTCGCTCAGTTTGAAGCGCACGCTCACGACGGAGTTCTTTTCGGGGCCGGCGGCATATTGCACATAGGTCGTGGTCACGATGGTTCCGTCGGCAAGGAGTTCAACCCCCGGGTAGCCGCAGTCGCCGATGGCTTTGCCGAAGTGATGCAGGAGCTTGACGCGATACTGTCCGGGGCGGCCGGCTTTCAGGTCATCATAGGTGCCGACCCAGGCGACGAAATGGCCTTTGGTCGGACTATTGAGGGCTTGGTCGCGGAAGCAGACGACCATGCGGCCGTCGTTCGTGAAGACGCCGTTATGGCGATCGCCCGTGAGGCCCCAGTTCGTGTCGACCGGGGTCGACCACGTCGCGCCTTCGTCCTGGCTGAACATCATCAGGCTGCGGCCCTTGTGAGTGTTCTCGCGGAGCAGGCAGGCGAGCTCCTTGCCGTCGGGGGAACGGAAGACGAACGGTTCACAAGGGTTCTTGCCGGCGACTTCGGCGACGATGCGTGGTTCGGACCACGTGAAGCCGCCGTCGGCCGTGATCGTCTGGAGCGTCACCAGCGGAGACTTGTCGGCACCGCCGGGGCCGCGGTGGTAGAGTCCGAGGGTGCGGCCATCCTTGAGGCGGACCGCGCTACTAAAGGTCATCACGCAGGGGAAGTTAAGCGGAGGCATTTCCTTCCAGCTCTTACCGTCGTCCTCGCTCATGATACTCGGCATGCCCGGGCCGCCGCGCTTGCCGAGGGCGGCGGAGAAGACCCAGAGGCGGGCTTTGCCGAGCGGATCGACGATGCGATAGAGGCTCGGGCAGTTCTGGTGGGTCGAGAAGCCCTTAGGCAGGGTGGCGTCCAGGCGCGTCCAGGATTTGCCGCCATCATCGCTGCGGGCCATCGGGCCGGTGGCTCCGCCGTGGTTGATGCACCAGACCGAGAAGATCGTCCGGTTGTCCGGCATCAGCAGGGTCGTCGGATGGCCTTGGTAGAGGGATGCCGTGCCTGCGGCTACGACCACCTGGCGTTCCTTCTGTCCCGAAAGGTCGACCAACGGCAAGTTCGGCTTCTCCTCGGCCACGGCCAAGGTGGCTAGGCAGAGCAGGGCGGGGAGCAGGGGGCGCATGGTCACAGCGTGCGGCAGACAGGTTGGGCTGCCAAGCCCATTGCCGATGGCGAGAGCCTTGCCGCTCCTCCTGGGCCATTGTTTGCGGCGCATTTGCAGATGCCGCGGCATTCCCTTAGGTCTGCTCATGTCTGCAATAACCGCCTTCAACCCGACTCGAGCCGCCGCCTTGGCACGCATGGCGGAGTTCTTGCCTGACGCAGGGCGCTATGCGGCGGACCGAAACTTCGTCCGACCTGGACATCCGAACATCTCACGACTTTCCCCGTGGGTGCAGAAACGCCTGCTCCTGGAGGAAGAAGTCATCGATGCGGCCCGTGCCCGCTGGCCTATCGAGGCCGTCGAGAAGTTCGTGCAAGAGGTCTACTGGCGGACGTACTGGAAGGGCTGGCTCGAGCAACGTCCCGAGGCTTGGTCGCGCTGGGTAGATGCCGTGCCGCGCCAGCGCGATGCGTTGAGTGCCGAGCAAAGGTCGACCCTGGAGGCCGCTCGGGCCGGACGAACCGGTATCGCGGGCTTCGATGACTGGGCCCAGGAACTCTTGGCGACTGGCTATCTGCACAACCATGCGCGCATATGGTTTGCCTCCATCTGGGTCTTTACGTTGAGGCTACCTTGGGAGCTCGGGGCCGCGTTCTTTTACGAGCACCTGCTCGACGGGGATGTCGCCAGCAACACGCTCTCGTGGCGCTGGGTCGCCGGGTTGCAGACGCCCGGCAAGACCTATGTCGCCCGAGCCGATAACATCGCGCATTACACCTACGGTCGGCATGTGCCGCAGGCTAGCCAATTGGCCAGCACTGCCTTCGCGGTCACGGAGCCGTCCATTCCGAAGGTCGCGGCCTGGACGGAAGACCCTTTATGGATCAACGCCGCGGAGGGCAGGGCGGGGTTGTGGGTGCATCCCGAGGATCTCGCTGTTGAGCGCGGAGAGCTGTCCGTCGAGAAGTTCGTGGCGATCAACGCCGCATGGCCTAAGCGTATGGCTACGATGGCTGGCTGGTCAGATGCCGTTGCCACCTGGACGCAGGCTGCGTTGCGGGATGGAGCCTTGAGGGCTGGTGCCCGCTTCGGAGCGGACGTCTCGTCTGAGTCATCGGATGACCTCGCGACCAGCATCGTCGAATGGGCCCGGAAGCATCAGCTCAAGCGGATCGTCGCGTATCGTCCGTTCATTGGTCCGTGGATGGCCGAGGCCGTAGCCATCGAGTCCGCCCTCGCCCACGCCGGCGTCGCCATCACCTGGCGTCGGCGAGCCTGG
>CAIXQT010000077.1 GCA_903921665.1 uncultured Opitutia bacterium | reverse complement strand
CGGTCCTTGAGCAGGCGGCTGTAGATGTCCCAGGCTCGTTCGCCACGGGCGTCGCGTTCGACGACGTTAGGAATGATGTAGGACATGGTGGTACGAGGGGGACTGTGCCCGGAACGGGCGAAATCTCAACCTTAGGCAGCGATGCCGCCCGCGAGGACGGCGTCGAGAGCCTTGTTGAGGAGGGCGTCGCGGCGGAGTTCGGCGAGGCGCTGGCGGTCCTTGACCAGCTTTTCGGGCTGGGTCTGGCTGGCCTGGGCGGCCTGCATGATCGCGGAGCCGAGCTCTTCGCGGGACACCTCGAGCTTCAGCTCTTCGGCGATGCGGGAGAGGACGAACTGGGCGCGGACGCGGAGGGCGGCGGCCTTCTTGGCTTCGGCGAGGATGTCGTCGCGCTGAGTCTCGAGCTCTTCGGGCTTCGTGCCGCTGCGCAGGCGCATCTCGGCGTACTGGTAGAAGAGGCCTTGGGCGACGGAGAGGATGGCGGATTCCGGGAGGGGGAAGTCCTGGCCGGCGAGGAGGGCGTCGACGGCCTTTTCGCGGCGGGCGGTCTCGGCGGCCTGCTTCTTCGAGCCTTCGATGCCCTTGCTGACCTGCGCGCGGAGGTCGGCTTCGTCCTTCACGCCGACGGACTTGCAGAAGGTTTCGTCGACCTTCGGGAGTTCCTTGCGGCGGACTTCGCTGGCGGTGATGGCGTAGGCCACCTTCTTGCCGCGGAGGGCTTCGCGCTCATGCGTGGCAGGAAAGACGTATTCGGCCTGGGCGGTGGCGCCGGCCTTGAGGCCGATCACGGCCTGGGCGATGGCGGGGACGGCGACGGCGGCGCCTTCGGCACCGGCTTCTTCCCAGGTGGATTCGGCGCTGCCGTAGGACTTCGCTTCGGCATCGATCTCGGAGACCGGCTTGCCGTCGATGGTGCCGACGTAGCCGATGCGGACGTAGTCGCCCTTGGCGGCGGCTTCCTCGGTCTTCTCGTAGCGGGCGCGCTGTTCGAGGATCTTCTTCAGATGCTCGTCGATGTCGGCGTCGGTGACGGTGATGGTCTCGACCGGGACCTTGACGGACTTCCAGTCCGGGGTCTTGAAGTCAGGCACGACGTCGACTTCGTAGCGGAAGATCGCGTCGGGGCCGGCGTCGGCCTCGCGCTGGACGTCGGCCACGGTGTAGACCGTGAAGGACTTTTCCTGCTGGATGCGTTCGTAGCCCTGGGAAAGGAGGCGCTGGCTGACTTCGTCGGCGATCTGCTTGCCGTACTTCAGGCGCACGACGGCCTCGGGGGCCTTGCCGGGGCGGAAGCCCGGGAGCGCGGCTTCACGGGAAAAGCCTTTGACGACTTCCTTTTCGGCGGCGGCGACGGTCGCGGCGGGGACCGTCACGGTGACGGAGCGGCGGGTCGGGTTGGTTTCTTGGATTTTGATGTCCATGGTAGGTATAAAAGGGAGGGAGACCCCGGGGCTGCGGACGCAGCGGGGGGAACGGCCGAGCAAATAGAACTACCCCCCACGGTCAACAGCGGAGGCAGGCCGTTTTCAGGCCTTTTCGGCCAATCTCTTGCGCAGGTGGGGGAGGACGCACCGGGGGACGAAGGCCGCGGCCTGCGAGAGCTTATGGCGGGCGATGTCCTTCACGAAGCTGGAAGAGGTCACGAACTGGTCCTGGCTGGGCATCAGGATCACCGTCTCGATCTCGGGGGCCATCAGGCGATTGGCGTGGGCCAGGTCGAATTCGAACTCGAAATCGCTGAATTTGCGGAGACCGCGGATGATCGCGGCCGCCTGGTGTTTGCGGGCGAATTCGACCGTCAGGCCTTCGAGTTCGAGGACCTTGACGTTGCGGATGCCCTTGCAGGCCTGGCGGGCCATGCCGAGGCGTTCCTCGACGGAGAACCAGGGGTGCTTGCTGTCGCTGGCGGCCACGGCGACGATGACTTTGTCGAACAGGCGCGAGGCGCGGCGAAGGACGTCCAGATGGCCCAACGTGATCGGGTCGAAGGTGCCGGGGTAGACGGCGATACGTTGGAGGCGGGACATCGTTTTCCTGTTGCGGCGTACTCTCGGGCGGGAACATCCTTTCGGCAAGCCCACATGCGTTTTCTTAGGCATCTCCCCAACCTCCTGACGGCCGCCCGCCTGCCGGCGATCTTCCTGATCACCCTCTGGACCTACTGGGCCGGCCCTTGGGCCAGCGCCGCCTTGGCCCTCTTCATCCTGGCCGCCCTGACCGACATCTTTGACGGCTGGATCGCCCGCAAGCTGAACGCCGTGACCGACTTCGGCCGCCTGATGGACGCCTTGGTCGACAAGATCTTCATCCTCGGCCTGCTCGTCGGCCTCGCCGCCATCGATTGCCTGCCGGTCATCCGCGTGAACGACGCCGGGGTGCACATCAACCCCGACGCCGCGACGGTGCTTTACACTTCCTTCGGCGTGATGCTGATCATCATCCGCGAATTCCTGATCACCGGCCTGCGTCTCGTGGCGGCCGCTTCGGGTCAGGTCCTCGAAGCCGAGGGTCTCGGCAAGATCAAGACGTTCCTCCAGATCCTCGCCATCGGCCACCTCATCGGCCTGCGTGCCTATGAGACGCATTGGAATCTTTCCGCCGAATGGCATCAGCACTGGGAAGTCATCATCATGTGCCTGTTCTGGTTGTCGGTGCTGATCACCGTCATCTCCGGCGCGAGCTACCTGATTCGGCATCGTCGGCACCTGCCGGGCCTGGCTTCATGATTGTCCAGATCGCGACGCTTGGTCCGCTCGGACGTCTCAAGGCACCGGGCACATGGGGCTCCGCGGCTGGCTTGCTCTGGTGGGCGTTGGTCGTACGTCTGGCTTACAATAAGGGCTGGGAGCACGAGCTCGCGTTCGATGCGCTCGTCGTGATCATGGCCATCCTGCTGTGCGGCGTGGCTGCGGCCTTCATCGGCAAGAAGGACCCTTCCGAAGTCATCCTCGACGAATTCGCCGCGATGCCGTTGGTGTTCCTCTTCAATCCTTACGTGCATCATGGCAAGTCGGCGCTGCTGTTCATCGTGCTTGGCTTCCTGTTGTTCCGGCTTTTCGACATCACGAAGCCGTTCGGCATCAAGGCGCTCGAGAAGCTGCCCGGCGGCTTCGGCATCGTGTTGGATGACGTGATGGCCGCGATCTACGCGAACCTCGCCTTGCATGGCATCGCCTGGCTTTGGGCGATCCTCTGATGACCTTGCGCAGCGCCCTAGTCGACGCCGCCGTCGTCCGGGTGACGGGCGAAGACACCGCGGCGTTCCTGCAGGGGCAGTGCTCGGCCGACCTGCGGGCGGTCGCGTTGACCGACGCGCTCTGGCTCAATCGCAAGGGCCGGGTGCTCGCGCATACGGTGATCGCGAAAGAAGCCGATGGGTCATTCCTTTTGCTCTGCCCGCATCTCGGCGCCACTGAACTCATCGCCGTCGTGACCGCGAACGTCATCGCCGACGACGTCGTCGCGACCGACGAGTCCGCCCTTTGGCAGAAGTGGGTCTCGTGGGGTGCGTCGCCGGCGATTGCCGGCGCGAAGGTCTTTGCGACCAAGCGTTACGGCGTCGCCGCTTGGGATGTGCTCGCGCCGATCGGCGCCGTCGCCCCCGGAGAGCTTGCGCCGCTCGCCAAACTCGCTGCGTATCGCATCGCCGCCGGCGTGCCGGCCGTGCCGGCTGATTGCGGAGCCAACGAATTTCCGCAGGAGTGCGGCCTCAATGCCTGGGTCAGTTACACCAAGGGCTGCTACCTTGGCCAAGAAGTCATGGCTCGGATCCAGTCCATGGGCTCGCTCCGACGTATCCTGCGTCGCGTGTCCGGCCCGGTGTCGGTCGGACAGGAGCTGAAGACGCCGGAAGGGAAGGTCGCCGGCACCGTGCGTTCCGCGGCCGGTGACGTCGGCCTGGCCTTGGTCTCGGTGGACCTGCCCGAAGGGTCGGTCATCAGCGAGGTGAGGATCGGCGCGCCGGCGCTGATGCCCGCGCGCTGACCTGTTTCCGTTTGCGGGCGGGGGTGCCTGCCGTATGGTGACGGCGATGGCTTCTCCCTTCCATTACCAGGAACCTTTCCCGCTGGGCGCCGATACGACCAAGTATCGCCTGCTCACCAAGGAGCACGTCTCCGTCGCCGAGTTCGACGGCAAGCCCGTCCTCAAGGTCGCCCCGGAAGCGCTCACGCTCCTCGCCAATCAGGCCCTGCACGACATCAATTTTTATCTCCGTACCGAGCATCTGGAGCAGGTGGCTGCGATCCTCGCGGACAAGGAAGCCAGCGACAACGACCGCGCCGTCGCGCTCGCGATGCTGCGTAACGCCGAAGTCGCCGCGAAGGGCGTGCTGCCTTTCTGTCAGGACACCGGTACCGCCGCCATCACCGCCAAGAAGGGGCAGCAGGTCTGGACCGGCGGCGACGACGCCGAAGCGCTCTCGCTCGGCGTGTATCAGGCCTACGCTCAGAACAACCTGCGTTACTCGCAGCTCGCCCCGCTCGACCTCTACACCGAGAAGAACACCGGCACGAACCTGCCCGCGCAGATCGACATCGCCGCCACGGGCGGTGCGAAGTTCGAATTCCTCTTCGTCGCCAAGGGCGGAGGTTCCGCCAACAAGTGCTACCTCTATCAGGAGACCAAGGCGGTCCTGAACCCGAAGTCCCTCGTCAAGTTCCTGACCGAGAAGATGCAGTCGCTCGGTACCGCCGCGTGCCCGCCGTATCACCTCGCGTTCGTCATCGGCGGCACCTCCGCCGAAGCGACCATGAAGGCCGTCAAGCTGGCCTCGACGCATTACTACGACGCGCTCCCGACGTCCGGCAACGAGCACGGCCGCGCCTTCCGCGACATCGCGCTCGAAGCCGAGCTCCTCAAGGTCGCGCATCAGCTCGGCATCGGCGCTCAGTTCGGCGGCAAGTGGTTCGCCCTCGACGTCCGCGTCGTCCGCCTGCCGCGTCACGGCGCCTCGTGCCCGATCGGCCT
>CAIXQT010000076.1 GCA_903921665.1 uncultured Opitutia bacterium | reverse complement strand
GTTGTGTTTTTTGGGGTGACGTGAGACTCTGCGCCCATGTCAAAGAACAAGACCGTCGATGAATTCTTCAGGAGTTTTTCCGTGGTCATCATATCAGGGGCTTCTTCCGGGATCGGACGCGCGATACTCTCGCGTATCAGTAATTCTGAGACCAAAGCGGCGGTCTTCAACCTTTCCCGGACGATTCCGGAAGGGGTTTCCAATTCCCTTAACTTCACTCACCTTACCTGCGACCTCTCGCAACCGACTGACATCGCGGCGGTTGTCTCCGAATTACGGAAACTAATGCCCCGAGAAGGCAGGATGCTACTGATTAATAACAGCGGCTTCGGCGCCTACGGCGAGTTTCCGGCGCCCGGCGTCGGCCACACGTTGAAGATGATCGACGTCAACGTGCGCGCGCCGGTCGAACTCACCGGCCGCCTCTGGGACGAACTGAAAGCTCGCGGCGGCATGGTGGCGAACGTCGCCTCGCTCGCGGGCTTCCAACCGACGCCGTTGATGACGACGTATGCCGCGACGAAGTCCTTCATGCTGGACTGGAGCGTCGCCCTCGATGCCGAAGCGAAACGTCACGGCATCCGCTGCGTGGCGATCTGCCCGGGACCGGTCTCGACGAATTTCTCCAAGGCCGCCGGCTTCGCGAGCTCGACCGGACTCGGCGGGCAGACCTCGGACGAATGCGCCGACGAAGCCGTGCGCGGGATGGCGGCGCATCGGCCGATCGTCGTCACCGGCTGGAAGCATAAGATCCTGGCCGTCTTCTCGGCGCGCCTGCCCAAGCCGTGGGCGGCGGCGATCGGCCTGCGCATGATCCAGCGCCTACGCCTGGATCGCTTCGTCAAGAAGGCCTGAACTTACTTCGCGCCGTCGAGCAGCTCGCGGGCGTGCGAGAGCGCGACCTTGCTGGCGCGATCGCCAAGCATGCGGGCCAATTCGGACTCACGGTCCTTGCGCTTACCGTGGACCGGGGCGATCTCGACCGTCGTCGACTTGTCATCCTGCGTCTTGGTCACGACCAGGTGGGTGTGGCCGAGCGCGGCGACCTGCGGAAGGTGCGTCACGCAGAAGACCTGGTGGCCTTTGCCGAGGGCCGCGAGCTCACGACCGACCTGCGCGCCGATCTCACCGCCGACATTGGCATCGACCTCGTCGAAGACCAGGACAGGGGTGCGATCCACCGCGGCGAGGACGGTCTTCAAGGCGAGCATCACGCGGGCGGCTTCGCCGCTGGACGCGATCTGGTCGAGCGGCAGGAGGTCCTGGCCGGCGTTCGGGCAGAAGAGGAAACGGACGGCGTCGGCGCCATGGGGGCCGAGTTCGGCGACGGCCACTTCGATGCGCAGATCGGCCTTCTTGAAACCGAGCGATCCGAGCATCTTACGGGCGGCGGCGGCGAGCTTGTCAGCGGCCTTGGTGCGGGCGACGCGGAGGGCTTCGGCCTGCTTGCGGAGTTCTTTCTCCACCTTGGCCGCTTCGGCCTTCAGCTTCGCGACGCGGGCTTCGACATCACCCTGCGAGGCCAGGCGACGGCGGAGCGCCTCGCGCTTCTCGCGGACGGCTTCGGCGCCGGGTCCGTACTTACGGCGGAACTCCAGCCAGAGGTTCATCTTCCCGTCGAGCTCGGCGGCGGACTCTTCATCGGCCGAGAGGCCGCGACCTAGGCGCGCGAAATCCGCGCGGATGTCCTCCGCTTCGGCCGCGAGGGAATTCAGGCGGTCGCGAAGGGCTTCGGCGGCGGCGTCGATGCGGGCGACGTCATCACCCGCCTTGAGGAGCTTCGGGAGCACCTCGCCGAGACCGTCGGAGCCTAGGCCCGCTTCGAGCTGGCCGAGCAAGCCGGCCAGTTCCTGGGCGCGGGAAGAGCGGGCGTGGTCGCGCTCGAGCTTGGCGATGGCCTCTTCGGAAAGGTCGAGCGAATCCAGTTTCTCGAGCTGGGAGCGCAGGAACGCTTCTTCGTCTTCGGAGAGCCTTTCGGCCGTGGCGGCTTCGGCCGCCTCGCGGAGCAGTTCGTTGCGCTGGCGCCAGCCGGCACGATACGTCGCGAGGGCGGAGGCGAGGCCCGCGTGGAGGTCGAGCATCTCCAGCTGGGTCTCGGCGCGCATCAGCTTCTGCGGTTCGCCCGGTCCATGGAAATCGATCCATAGCTCACCAAGCTGCTGGAGCTGCGTGAGCGTGGCCGAGCCCCCGTTGATGGAGATACGTCCCGCCTTGGTCGCATGGACCGAACGCTTCAGGATGAGCAGACCGTCATCGCAGGCCGGCAGGTCGAGGGACTTCAGCGCTTCGTCGAAGCGCTTGTCCCCGTCGGTCTCAAGTTCGGCTTCGACCGAGCATTCGTCGGCGCCTTTGCGCACGATCGTCTTCGCGGCGCGATTGCCCGCGAGCAGCGAAAGCGCGCCAAGCAGCACGGACTTGCCGGCGCCGGTCTCGCCCGTGACCACCGTGAAACCCGAACCTAGGGCGAGCTCGGTGCGATCCATCAAGGCGAGGTCGCGGATTTGAAGGCGGCGGATCATGCGGAGGGGCGGCTACCGAACAAAGCGGAGCCGACACGGACACAAGTAGAACCTGCGGCGACGGCGGATTCAAGGTCTCCGCTCATCCCCATGGATAATTCCGGCAGGGCCACGCCGAAGCGGGCGGCCAAGGAGTCGCGGCAAAGGCGAAGCTCGGCGAAGGTACGATCAGCCACCGCCGGGTCATCGGAAAGCGGTGCGATGGCCATCAGCCCCTTCACGGACAAAGCCGGGTGAGCCAGAGCGGCCTCGAGCAGTCGGGGCGCGTCGGCCAGGTCGCAACCGAACTTGGCGGGGTCGTCGCCGGAGTTGACCTGAAGCAGCACCTCGCGGCGCAGCCCCATCTCGCCGGCCAGTCGGCCGAGGCGGCTAGCCAGCTCCGGCGAGTCCACGCTCTGGATGACATCGAAAGCCTGCAGCGCCTGCTTGGCCTTGTTGGATTGAAGGTGACCGATCAGCTCCCAGCGGAGGTCAGCCGGGGCCAGGGGGCGCTTCTGGGCGGCTTCCTGGACGCGGTTCTCGCCGACGGCCCGCAGCCCGAAGCCATAAGCAAGCAAAGCGGCCTCGACCGGGTGGGTCTTGGTCACCGGTAGGAGGCGGACGGAAGCCGGATCGCGGCCTGCCCGGGCACAGGCGGCCTGGATGCGGGCCAGCACCCCCTCGCAATGGGCCTTAAACTGGTCGGAGGAGACCATTTGAACCAGAGGGAGGGAGAACGGGCGGGGAGTCAACCAGTCGGGCTCCCTAGGCCGCCCAGGAGCCGGGACTCAGGATTAGCATCTCTACACTTGAAGCCATGTCCCATTAGATTCATTAATCATGGGGTCTTTCATTCCCATGCATATCGAGAACCTGAAGATCTTCCGCGACCTGGTGGACAACGAAAGCTTCTCCAAGGCGGCCAAGCTCAACGCCATCACCCAGTCGGCCGTCAGCCAGCAGCTGCGTTCGATGGAAAAGCATTTCAACGTCCTGATCGTCGACCGCAGCCAGAAGCAGTTCCGGCTGACGCGCGAAGGGCGCAGCCTCTATGAGGCCGCCAAGGACATCCTCAACCGCTACGAGCAGGTCGGCAGCGAGATGCAGGAGATGCGCAAGGTCGTCAGCGGCACCGTCCACATCTCGACCATCGTGTCGATCGGCCTCCATGAGCTGCCGCCCCACGTGAAGTCTTTCATGCAGGAGTTCCCGCACGTCAACGTGCGCGTCGAATACCGCCGCTCGAACCTCGTCTACGACGACGTCATCTCCAACGCCGTGGACTTCGGCCTCGTCGCCTTCCCGCAGAAGACCCGCCAAGTCGAGATCATCCCCCTGATGGAAGACCAGCTCGTCGCCATCTGCTCGCCGAAGCACAAGCTCGCGGCGAAGAAGGAGATCGACCTCGCCGACCTGCAGGGGGGCAAGTTCATCGGCTTCGACCAGGACATCCCGACCCGCAAGGCGTTGGACCAGTTCTTCCGTGAGCAGCGCATCGAGCTCGAGCCCTCCATGGAGTTCGACAACATCGAGACGCTCAAACGCGCGGTGGAAGTCGACGCCGGCGTGGCGCTCGTCCCTGAAGGCACCATCCGCCAGGAAGTCGAGCAAGGCACGCTGGTCATGCTCCGCCTGCGCGACCGCCGCGTGGCCCGGCCGCTGGCCATCCTGCACCGCAAGGGCCGCGTCCTGACGCCGGCCATGAAGCGCTTCATGACGCACCTCCTGAACAGCGCCGGCAGCAAGGCTGCGGCCTGATCAGACGCGATGACGGGAAGCCCGGGCCGCGACGGCGAAACCGGGCAACGCCTGCGCGCACAACAGGCCTAGGCCGAGCCAAAGCAAAGCCTGGTCAGCGGGAGACCGCAGGGCCGTAGCGGCCAGCCCCCACCAAAGAAAGGCGCCGAAGAGCGGCGGCCAGGCGCGGCGCAAGGCCGCGCGGGCAAGCGACCACGAGCCGAGCAGGACAGCCGCCAAGGACGCGGCCAGCGAAGCAGAGAGCAAGCCGAGCGCGAAATGAGCGTAGGCGACGAAGCCCAAGGCGACGACGAGGCCCGCGAGCACCGCGGCGTTCACCCGGAAATGCGTCGGAAGCAGGTACAACCGCACGCGATGGGCATGCAGATAGTATAACGAGGCGACGACCCCCATGATCAGCGTGAGCGTCCAGATATAGCGCGGACCGCTGACCGGGATCGCGAAGCGAAGGATCGCCCATTGCGCCAGGAAGCACTTCGCCATGATCAATGACCAAAGCGCCCCGAGACGGTCCGTCACCAGCGACTCACGGTAGGCGCGTTCGACGGAGAGCGAGAGCTCGGTATCTTGGGCTGGGGGGAGCGAAGTGACGGGCATGGGCTACCTCGCCCACAACTTGAGGCTCCGGATCGCGACCGCAACCGAAGGAGGCACTTCTTTTTCCCAGCCTCCCTCGTTCTTGCGGATACGTTCGGCCAAGGTGCGCGGCTGGCAGGCCATCGCCTGCGGGTCCGCCCCCGTGATCGGCACAAGGAAGCCATTGTTGAGCAGGTGCTGGAAAAGGCCGGCCACCGAGGGGCGCATCTGGATGGCGGAGGCGGTGACCACCGAGTCTTCGGCGACGCTGTAGCTCTCCGGGAAGCAGACCTTGCAGGCGATGGGGTCGAGGATGAGCCGGCGGAGCTGATCGCCTCGCATCGGGTAGACCATGACGCGGACGCCGTCCTTGAAGAGACGGCCGCAGGACTCCAGCACGCCCCCTTCGAGGTGCGTGTAGTGCTCGGGATTGAAGAGGTCGACGAGGTTATTCATGCCGGCCACGAGCGTGATGCTGCCCGTGGTATGCAGTCGGAAATAGGCCGGCAGACGGTACCAGCCGCGGTGGCGCGTGACCAGGAGCGGATGCTGCATCGCACCCACGAGACGGATGCGGTCGATGAGTTCGGACTCCGGATGCGGGTCGGAACCGATGCACATCTCGAACAGAGGGATGACATCCTTGCCGCCTTCCGGCAGAGCACGCAGCGCGCAGGCCAGCATGTCCTCGTTGACGATGGAGACGGGTCGGAAGGTGCCGCGGGCGACCAGGACCGAGCGTTTGTAGAAGTATTCGCTGGGGACCTGCGGATCGCCTTCAGGCCCGAACAGCACGGCGTCCGTGAGCCCGAGGCGGACGAGACGTAAGGCGGCAGCACGGTTATCGAAAGCCCCGAAGGCCGGGCCGCTGAAATGGGCGAACTCGACTTCGACCCGGCCGGCGCCGACCTCATCGACAAGGGCGGTCAGGAAGTTGTCGACGCTGTCGCGCGCGCTGAGGGCCGCATGGATGAGATTCACCCCGACGGCGCCGAGGGCGTCCTGTTGCCGCCCGGCATCCTTGTCCCAGAGACGGAGATGGAGGATGACCTCGCTCGGCTCGGACTGCGGATGATCCTGGAAGCGGATGCCGATCCAGGAGTGACCCTGGCCTTTGCCGTCGTGAGGAGTCGTCGCGACCGTATCGGCGAAAGCGAAGAATCGGGTCGTGGCGCCACGTTCGGACTTCAGTCGGTCGACGAGGAGCCCGTATTCGTGATCGAGCATCTGCTCCAGGCGCTCGCGGGAGACATAACGCTGGGGGTGGCCGTAAATCGCGTCGCTGACGCGCATGTCGTAGGCCGACATGCTCTTGGCCACGGTGCCGGAAGCGCCGCCTGCCTTGAAGAAATGTCGGACGACCTCCTGCCCTGCCCCGATCTCCGCGAAGGCGCCGTAGGCGGTACGGTCCAGATTGATGGCCAAGGCCTTGCGTGAGGTGGCGGCGCCGGCTGAGGACGTGGACTCTAACATGATCTGAAACTACCTGCCGCGACGGGCGGCATCGAGAGGAAAGAGGAAATCAAAATTGAGCTTTTGATTGGCGAAAAGGCGTCACGAAAGCATCATTCTGACGTCACCCCTGCCAGGCTACCCTCCCAACCCATGAAAGATTTCTTCAAATCCGTTTTCGCCTCCGCGATCGGCACCATCCTCGCCGTCGCGGCCGGATGCTTCCTCCTGGCGGCGCTCGTCGTCTCGCTCGCGAGCTCGGCCGGCGGCAACCACGAGTCGGTGGGTGTGGCCGTGAAGCCCAAGACGATGCTCGTGATCGGCGGAGACCTCACGATCAACGACACCCCCGCGCATGGCGCCCCCGGCCTGGACGCCTTCCTGCTCGGAGGCAGCGGCCCGGAACTTGACCTGCTGCGAGCCTTGGAAGCGATCGACCTCGCGGCCAAAGACCGGAACATCGCCGGCATCTTGCTGAACGGCCCGCTCTCCGCCGGCATCGCCCAGAAGGCGGAATTACGCCAGGCCATCGCCGCCTTCAAGACGAGCGGCAAGCCGGTGCTGGCGTGGATCGAGAACGGCTCGCAGGGCGAATACTATCTCTCCAGCGTGGCGGACAAGGTCTTCGTCCACGCGTCAGGGGAAATCGAACTGAAAGGGCTTTCCTCCTATCACATGTACTTCGGGGAGACCTTGAAGCTCCTGGGCGTCGGCGTCCAAGTCACGAAAGTCGGCAAGTACAAATCAGCCGTCGAACCCTACATCGGCGACGCGATGAGCCAACCTGCCCGCGAACAATCGGAAGCCCTCATGGGCGGCATCTGGAAGCGCATCCTCGGAGAGATGGCCAAATCCCGGGCGCAGGGTACGGCGACGCTGGCAAGGCACGTCAATTCGGCAGGCATCTTCAGCGCGACCAAGGCCGTCGAACTCAAGCTGGCGGATCGAGCCATGCATCGTGATGAAATGGTCAAACAAGTCATCGCCGCGGGCGCGGGCGCGGATGAGTCCGGCACCTCTTTCCTGCAGGTCGGGCTGCACCGTTACGCCGGCAAGGTCAGTTTGCCGCATGGCGGCGGGCGCATCGCGATCGTCTACGCCGAAGGCGAGATCGTCGACGGCTGGGGCTCGCCGGGCGACGTGGGCGGCGACCGGCTGGCTCGCGACCTCCGCCTGCTGCGCGGCGACAAGCGCGTCAAAGCGGTGGTGCTACGCGTCAACAGTCCCGGGGGTTCGGCGTTCGCCAGCGACGTGGTCGCCCGCGAAGTCGGACTGCTCCGCAAGAAGGATATTCCGGTGATCGTCTCGATGGGCGACGTCGCCGCGAGCGGCGGCTACTACATCGCCGCGAAGGCGAACCTCATCATGGCGGATCCTTCCACCATCACCGGTTCGAT
This sequence comes from uncultured Opitutia bacterium, assembly GCA_903921665.1. Lineage (GTDB taxonomy): Bacteria > Verrucomicrobiota > Verrucomicrobiia > Opitutales > UBA953 > UBA953. The sequence goes on along the minus strand of CAIXQT010000076.1, from coordinate 3,203 downwards.
CGGCGTATTCGGACTGCACCTCAACTACGGAGAACTCGCCAAGAAGGTCAGCCTAGGGACCGACGGAGTGAAGACCGCCCGGTTCGCGGACCTGCTGGCCGAGCACAGGGCGGCGACGCCCGAAGAATTGGCGGTCGTCCAGACGGCGGTGGATGGCATCTACGAGGATTTCCTTCGCATCGTGGCTGACGGGCGCGGGATGAAGCGCGACGGGGTGCATGAGATCGCCCAAGGGCGGGTCTGGCTTGGCGAAGATGCCAAGGGCCTCCGCTTGGTCGATAAGCTGGGCGGGCTGCGCGACGCCATCAAGGAGGCGAAGGCCTTGGCCAAACTCGAACGTATCGAACTGATCCAGGTGCCTGCGCTCCACTCCGGCAGGGATAATCTGCTGCAGAAACTCCTGTCGGACGGGGAAGAAGATTCCCCGATCTTCGCCAAGGCGTCGGTCGACCCGGCCAAGGAATTCCTGAAGGCGAACGCCAAGTGGCTCCGGGCAATCCGGGCGTTCAACGACCCTAAGGGTGTCTACCTCACCTGCCCGGTCCTGCCCGACCGGCGCTGGTAAGCCTCAAGGCTGCTTCGGCATCTGGGCGCGAGCCTCAGGCAGCCAACCCTGGAGCTGCTTCACGCGCGTGGTGTCCGACGGGTGCGTGGAAAGGAACTCCGGGGTCTTGCTGCCGGCCTTCGCGAAACGCGTCCAGAAGGCAGGGGCGGCGGCCGGATCGTAGCCGGAGCGAGCCATGAAAAGCAGACCCAGATGGTCGGCTTCGGATTCGTGGCTACGGCTGAAAGGCAGGAGGATGCCATACTGAGCGCCGACGCCCACCGCGGCCATCCAGGACGAACGGGTCTTGGCCGAGGATTTCTTAGTGGCTTCGTCGGCGACGGCGGCGGCGAGCGCCACTCCCATGACCTGCGAGACCCGCTCGGAGCCGTGGCGGCAGATCACATGCGCGACCTCATGGCCCAGGATCACCGCGATGTCGGCATCCGTCGGAGCGTAGGCGAACATCCCGGAGTTAAAGCCGATCTTGCCGCCGGGCATCGCGAAGGCGTTGGGCGTATTGTCGTTGATGACGGCGAACTCCCACTTCGAGGAAGGCGGGAGCACGCCGGCCTTATCGTCGCGGCGGGCGGCGGCGACGATCTTGAGTCCGATCTCCCGGATCTTGGCGAGGCGGGGGTCGTTCGGCAGCTTCTTCATCTTCGAGAACTCCGAGGCGGACATCGAGGCGACCTCGGACTCGTCGACCAAGATGAACTGGGAGCGACCGGTGATCGGCACGTTCTGGCAACCGACGAAGGCGAGCGCGGACAGGAGCAGGAGGAACGGGCGCATGGGAAGAAAATCAGGATTTAGCCGACCCTTCGTCCGCCGCCGGGCCGCGAGGCTCGTCGACGTAATACTTACGGTAGGAGGAGTCGTAGGAATCCGTGTAAGCCGAGGCCATCCGGAGCGACATGGAATTGAGCACGACGCCGAACAAGGGGGCCTGAGCTTCGCGCAGACGAGCGAGGCAGGAAACGGCGTTCCGCAGGTTGACGGAATTATAACGGACGACGTAGATCACCCCGTCGACCTTCGGCAACAGGTGGAGCGCATCGGAGACCGCGCCGATAGGCGGAGAGTCGATGAAGATGCGGTCGTAGCGAGAACGCATGTCGTCGATCATGGCCAAGAACCGCGGGTTGTTGATGACCTGAGTGGGGTTCTTGCAGCTAAGCCCGACCGGCAGCACGTCCATGCCGGGAGCCACGTCATGGACGATGGCTTCGTCGAGGGTCATCTCGGCGTTGAACCACTTGCTGAGGCCGCCGTCGCCGGTGAAGCCGAGCGACGGACCGACGTTCGGCAGGCGCAAGTCGGCGTCGATGACCAGGATGCGCTCGGCATGCTGGGCGAAGATCAGCGCGAGGTTCGTGGCGACGAAGGTCTTGCCTTCGCTCGGCCGGGTCGACGTCACCAGGAACACGCGTGCCTTGGAGACGGCGGGGTTGACCTTTAGCGCCGAATAGATCGAACGGACCGCCTCCGTGGCGATGCGATCCTTATCCTGACGCGCCAGCAAGGCACGGTCCGGACCGGAGGTCCCGGCGACGCGAGGGATGGTGCCGATGAGCGGCAGGCCGAGCGAGTTCTCGACGTCCTTCACCGACTTGATGCGGTCGTCCAGGGTGCCGATGACGATGATGAGGACGATGCCGAAGAGCAGGCCGGCGCCGACGCCCACCAGCGCATTGAAGTAATAGTTCTTGTTGATCGGCTTATCCGAGACGGAAGGCATGTCTAGGATGCGGATCGAAGTGCTTGTGCCGGAAGTCGACGAGCGCAGCTTGGCCTCCTCGTAGCTGAGCTTCATGCGGCTGAGGAACTCTTCGTTGGCCTTGATGTCCTTGTCCACTCGCTCGAGGTCGACGTTGGCCGCCTGCAGCTTGGAGATCTCCTCTTCCTTGGCCAGCAGGTTGCGCAGGATGGCCTCATGGCGAGCCTTTGCGTTATCGAGGGCGCCTCGGCGGGACTTGACCGCCTGAAGGACCGCATCCTTGAGCTGATTCTCCACCTGCTTGAGCGCCTCGCGCTCGGCGACCAACTTGGGGTGCTGGTCGGTGTAGGTCTCGGTCATCTGGCTGACGCGGATCTTGGAAGCACTGATGGCGGTCTGGGCGGCGGCGACATCGCTGTCGGCGCGGATCTGCGGGATGTCACCGACGGGGCGGCCTTCCTTCTCATAGGCGACGATAAGGGAGACCAAGATCTCGTTCTCATCGATCTGCTTGCGGGTTTCCTCGCGATCCTTGACGAGCACGGAGCGCTCGGTCGTGAGCGTGTTCGTGTCCTTGGCGATGGACAGGAGCTTCTGGCTCCTGATGAGTTCGTTCTTCTGCTCGAAGAGCCGGCGGACCTTGTCCTCGAGGGTCTCGATCTCGATGCGGGCTTTTTCGACCAGCGGATTGGTCACCATCAGGCGGTCGTCTTCGCTGTACTTCTGGATGGATTCGCAGAACAGCCGGGCGATCTGACGGGCCAGGTCGCGATTAGGGTGGGTGAAGTCGATGTTGATCACCAGCGTCTGGCGCTGCGGATTGATGCCGCGCTGCTTGGCGAAGACCTCCTGCTCGGTGAGGGGCCCGGAGAAGATGTTGCCGGCCTGATAGGGCTCGAGCACGAGCTTACGCTCGGCGGCGGTCAGCCGCTTGGAGAC
>CAIXQT010000075.1 GCA_903921665.1 uncultured Opitutia bacterium | reverse complement strand
GGATGACGAAGAGGCCACGAGCTTCCTGCGCCTGCGTTGCGAACTGCTTTCCAATCGCAACACCCAAGGGAAAGCCAAGGCCCCGGCGCCGGCCGCCCCGCAGGCGCCGATCATCCCCCCGGTGAATCCTTTGCTCCTGCGGGCGGAACTGCAGAGCCTACCTCCTGAGGACCTGTTGCTGACGAGCGGCGACTTCAAGGTGTACCGTTTCCTCGGCAAGGACTTGCCGCACACCCTGCGCGAGATCGGCCGGCTCCGTGAGACCACCTTCCGCTCGGTTTCGGAGGGCACCGGTCTCGACTGCGACCTGGATGCCTTCGACGCCTGGTATGACCAGATGGTGCTCTGGGACGACAAGGCTTCCGCGATCGTCGGCGGCTATCGCCTCGGACCGACGGACCGGATCCTGCCGCTGCAAGGCAAGCATGGCCTCTACACTTCGACGCTCTTCGAATTCAAGGGGGACTTCTTCCGCCGCATGGACCCCGCGCTCGAGATGGGCCGCTCGTTCATCCGTCAGGAATACCAGCGCAAGCCTACCAGCCTGCCGCTCCTCTGGCGTGGCATCGGCCGTTATGTCGTCCGTTTCCCGAAGTATCACCTGCTGTTCGGTCCGGTGAGCATCAACCCCGAATACGGCCAGGCCTCCAAGGATCTCATCCTGTCCTACCTGAAGAACAACCGCTCGGCCGACGACCTCCTGCCGCTGGTCCGGGCCAAGAACCCGCCTCGCTCCATGAGCCTGCACGATGCCGACCTCGACGTCCTCCAGCGCTGCGCCTTCGACCTCGAGCACGTCTCAAGCCTCGTGAGCGACCTTGAGCCGGACGCCAAGGCCGTGCCGGTGTTGCTCAAGCACTACCTCAAGCTCAACGGCCGCCTCATCGCCTTCAACGTCGACGAAGGCTTCGGCGGCTGCCTGGACGGGCTCATCGTCGTGGACCTGACCCAGACGGATCACAAACTGCTCGCCGCCTACATGGGCGACGAAGGCGCGCGTCAGTTCCTGGAGTACCACGACTTCGACGGGGCCAAGACCCGGGCATGAAAAAAGGGCGGGCCGTAAGGCCCGCCCTGTTCGGTCGATGGCGACTGGCTCAGGCTTTCGCCAGCGCCTGCTCGAGGTCTGCGATGATGTCTTCGATATCCTCGATGCCCACGGAGAGACGGACGTAGTCGTCGGTCACGCCGGCGCTGTCGCGTTCCGCGGCGGTGAGCTGGGAGTGCGTCGTGGAGGCCGGGTGGATCGCCAGCGAGCGGGCGTCGCCGATGTTGGCGACGTGGCTGTGCAGGACCAGGGAGTTGATGAACTTGCTGCCACCTTCGAAGCCCGACTTGAGTCCGAAGCCGACCAGCGCGCCGTAGCCGTTGGTGAGATACTTCTTCGCGAGGTCATGGTATTTCGAGGACTTCAGGCCTGGGTAGTTGGTCCACTTCACCTTCGGGTGCGCTTCCAGGTACTGGGCGACCTTTAGGGCGTTGGCGCAGTGACGCTCCATGCGCAGATGCAGGGTCTCAAGGCCTTGCAGGAGCAGGAACGAGTTGAAGGGCGACAGGCAGCTGCCGACGTCGCGGAGGAACTGCAGGCGCATCTTCATGATGAACGCGATGTTGGCGCCGCCGGCGGGGGCGAAGGCCTTGAAGGCTTCCCAGTGCGGGAGGCCGTGGTAGGACATGTCGGGCTCGGTGAAGCCGGGGAACTTGCCGTTGCCCCAGTTGAAGTTGCCGCCGTCGACGACGATGCCGCCGATGGAGG
>CAIXQT010000074.1 GCA_903921665.1 uncultured Opitutia bacterium | reverse complement strand
GCCTGATGTGCCTGCCGAGCCGAGCCCATCGGCTCGCCGCGCTCCGCTCGATCCATCGCATCCTGAAGCCCGATGGCCTGCTGCTGTTCACGGCTTCCGACCGAGAGAAAGGCGCCAACGCCGCCTACTGGGCGAAGGAAGTCCGACCCGCTGACATCATCCCGGGCGACCGCTGGCATGAGAGCGACACCTCTCCGGTCTTCATCCACAGCAGCACGGAGCAAGAGACCCGCGAGGAGCTGTCCGCAACAGGGTTTAAGGTCATCGAGTGCCCGCTGAGCACCGAAGTGGCGGCCGACGGACCTCTCGTGCGCGACTTCGCCGGCGAGACCCGCTTCTACGTCGCCAGAAAGTCTTGAGGGAACAGGGCCGGACAGCTCTTGTCGGGGTAACCATGCCCACGCTGCGTTCGCTCCTCTTGACGATCCTACTGCCCTTCGCCGGGCAGGCGCTGGAGCTGCATGTGTCGACCAAGGGAGACGATCAGGCGACCGGCAAGATCGACGCGCCGTTGGCCACTCTTGACGGCGCCCGGCGGGCCATCCGGAAACTGCCGCGCCCGCTCACCGAACCGGTCCGCGTGGTGTTCGCTTCCGGGACTTATCGCATCACCGAAGCCGTCGCCTTCGACGAACTGGATTCCGGCGAAGAAGGTCGTCCCGTCACCTACGAGGCTGGGCCTGGCGCAGTGGTCATTATTTCCGGCGGCAAGGAACTACCGGCCTTCAGCCCCGGCAAGAGCGGTCGCTGGACGCTCCGGACGCCGACCAGCACCGAGACTTTCGAGCAGCTCTGGGTCGGCGAACGCCGCGCCACCCGCGCGCGCACAAGCCAACCAGGCACCCGCTTCGTCCGCAGCGTCGAAAGCGAAGCGGCGATCCCTGGCGGCGCCCCGTCTACGGGCTTCACGGAGCAGACAATCCGCGTCGACCCCAGGGAGTTGTCGGCTTTCAGCGAGATCAGCCCAGCCGAGGCGCAGGACGCGCTGGTGACGTTCTATCACAAGTGGGACTCGACCCGGAGTCGCGTGGAATCCGCTGATTCCTCTTCCGGCACGCTCAAGGTCCGCGGCCCGGCCCAGAAAGCCAACACGGCCTTCGATCATCTGACGGGCATGGTCATCGAAAACATGCCATCCCTGCTGGACGAACCTGGCGAATGGTTCCTCAGTCGCTCAGGAGAACTCACCTACCTGCCGCGCGTCGGCGAATCCGTCGAAGCCACCCGCGGGACCTATCCCGTCGCCGAGAAACTGCTCACCTTCACCGGGAAATCTCAGAAGCCGGTCGCACATCTCGCCTTCCGCGGCCTCCGCTTCCGCCACGCGAAGGGGCTTCCCTCCCTTGCGACGGCGGTGCCCAATCAGGCCGCCGTCCGCACGGTCGATGGCGTCATCACCCTGGAGCATGCCCGTCAGGTCGCTTTCGTCGGCTGCGAGCTCTCCCACGTCGGCAGCTACGGCTTCTCGCTCCGCCAAGGCAGCCGCGAGGTCGCCATCGAGAAGTGCCTGATCACCGACCTCGGCGCCGGCGGGGTGAAGGTCGGCACGCTGAACGACGAACCGAAGACGGAGAACCACGTCAGCCATAATCGGGTGCATAATAATATCATCCGCGACGGCGGACTGATCTTCCCGTGCGCCGTCGGCGTCTGGGTCGGCTCTTCCTCCGACAACGAAGTGACGCACAACGAGATCTCGGACTTCTTCTATTCGGCCGTCTCGGTCGGCTGGCGCTGGGGCTACGCGCCCAGCAACGCCAAGCGCAACAAGGTCGAATGGAATCACCTCCACCACCTCGGCAAAGGCCTGCTCAGCGACATGGGCGGCGTCTATACGCTCGGCCCCTCCGAAGGCACCTCGGTCAGCCATAACCTCATCCACGACGTGATGTGCCTCCAATACGGCGGCTGGGGCCTCTACACCGACGAAGGCAGTACGGGGATCACCATGGAGGGCAACGTGACCTACGACACGACCGACGGCGGCTTCCATCAGCACTACGGCAAAGATAACGTGATCCGGAACAATGTCTTCGCCTTCTCTGATGAGCACCAAGTGAAGCGCAGTCGAGACGAAGACCATCTCTCCTTCACCTTCGAGAAGAACCTCATCGTCTTCGACCGCGGCGAACTGCTCGGCAGCAACTGGACCGGCACGACCGCGAACTTCCTGACCAAGGGCAACGTCTACTGGGATTACTCCGCCCGCCCGGTGACCTTCACCGACAAGAAACTGTCGCTCGCCGACTGGCAGATGAAGGGCCAGGAGATCGGTTCGGTCATCGCTGACCCGCTCTTCGTCGACCCGACCAAGCGCGACTTCCGCCTCCAGCCCGGCTCCCCCGCCCTCGCCCTCGGCATCAAGTCGATCGATGTTTCCGCGATGGGGGTGCTCCGCGACGACCCGGCCTGGCGCAAGCTAGCCGACACTTTCGAGCGCGCTCAGGAAATCATCCGCCCGGCCCGCCCGGAGGCTCCGCCTCTGAACATCCGCCAGGGGTTCGAAGGCCGCATCGTCGACCAGCAACGCCCGTTCCCCCACGCCTCTCCGGCTCTCTCCGTGCTCCGCTCCGCTCCTGGCAAGCCGCGCGTGAGCCTCGGCGACGCCCTTCGCATGAGCCTTGCCAAGTACGCCGAAGGCAAACAGTCCTTGCTCTTCCAGGACGCCCCCGGCCTGCCGGCGCATTATTACCCGATGGTTTCCTTCAATCCGCATCATCGGACCGGCACCTCGATCGTGAGCTTTGCCCTCTACGTCGAACCGAAGGCGATCTTCATCCACGAGTGGCGCACCAAGGGCAACCCCTACCGCACGGGTCCGGTGCTACACGTCCAGAACGGCCGGCTTACCGGCGTCAAAGGCCTCGATGTCGCCGTGCCGGTCCAGAAGTGGATCCGCTTCGAGCTCTCCGCCCTCATCGGTGACGCCGTCACGGGACGATGGAACCTCAAGGTCACGCCGGAAGGCGAACCAACGAAGGAGTTCAAGGGCCTACCGTGCCGACATCCGGATATGAAAACGCTCGATTGGGTCGGCTTCATCAGCAACGCCAACGAGAAGACCGAGTTCTACCTCGACGACCTGGCGATCCTGACCGACGACCCCGCCCGCTGATCACTTGGCAGGCTTGGGGTTCTCCTTGAAGAAGCGGACGATCAGTTCCGTCGAGCCCTTGGCGTATTCATGGCCGCCGGCATGGATGGCGGTCACGAGCGGCGCCCCTTTGGTCGAGGCAAAGATCGTCGCGTCCAGCACGCCCTCCTTGGCCCACAACTTGCCCTCTTCGGCGCAGCCGTTGAAGCGGCGCACCGCGGCGAACGTCATCTGCTGCCAAGCGAACTTCACGATCGGGTCTTTCTTGCCCGCGACATGGATGACGGGCAGCGGACTATCGATCTTCACGTCACCGCGCAGGCTACCGGCGACGGAGCCGATCGCGGCGAGAACGTCCGGACGCGCCTGCCAGAGCAGATAGCTGAACGCCGCGCCGTTGGAGTGGCCCATGGAATAGATGCGACGGTCGTCTACCGCGTGCTCCTTCTTGAGGTGAGCCAGGATGGTGTCGAAGAGTTTGATATCACGACCACCCTCGCTATCGACAGAGGTCTGCCAGCCGGGCATGCGGCCTTCCTTATCGACGAGTGGCGAGACGGTCGGCAGGCCCTGCGGGAAGACGAGAATCGAAGTCGTATCGATCTCAGCGTAACCCCATCGGCCAGCGGAGTGGGTGGAGCGGCCGCCATGGCCGTGCCAGCCGAAGACCACGGCCAGCTGACCGCTGACACCCGCCGGTACGCGGACGAGCGCCGTCCGCTTCACGCCGTCAACCTCCCAGGACTTCTCGACGAAGCCCTCCGGGGCCTTGGCCGCAAGGAGCTCGCGCAACTTGCCTTGGGCGGACAACGAAGCCGCGCAGACCAAGGAGAGGCAAAGGAGAAGGAAACGAAACATAAAAAGGGCTTTCCGATCTAACACCGGAAAGCCCTTAAAAGTTGCCGCGGATCGCGATTATTCGCGACGACCCGCGAAGAGGCGGATGACGTAGAAGAGCAGCGTGACGAAGGACGAGAACAGGACGAAGGCCGCCGCGACGTGCTGGTCGGTCTCCATGGTGTTCTTGATCTCGTTGGTCTGGTAAAGGATGACGGTGGCCATCAAGACGATCATCGCGACGGAGAACCACGTGCCGAGCGTCCAGCCGGCGAAGAGCGAGACGATGACGATGCCGAGAGCGCAGATGCTGCCGATGACGATCGCGACCTTGAGGAAGGAGAAGTCCATGTTCGTCATGAACACCACGGCCGTCAGGGCGATCACGAGGGCGCCCGTGGCCATGCAAGCCGGGATGAGGATCTCGCCAGGGTTACCCTTGGTCACGATCGCGGTGTAGTAGATCAGCGGGATGAAGATCAGAGCCTGCAGGAGGACGTAGAGTCCCAGCCCAGCGTACTGAGTGAGACGGGAGGCGCGATTGAAGGCCAAGGACTGGGCGGCGGTGGTGCCGAGCCAGAAGAGGACCATCACCCCAAGCATGCCCCAAGACCCGATGCCGGCGATGGCCCGCATGAACGTCTCGGCGACGCCGCTCACGAAGAAGCCGTACAGGGCGATAGCGAAGGCGCCAAACGAAGCGGCCACGAGGCCGTAGGTGCGACGGAAGAAGGCTGCGCGGTCGGAAGCCGGGGCGTCAGCGACGATGAAGGGATTGGATTCCATGCCCTCCATCTTAGCCCTTTCCCCCGTCAGTCAAGTCCGCGCCCTATTCTCCTCCGTTACGAAACCGAACCGAAATTATCCTGAACCGACGACCCAGATGCGGTGCAGGATGTTCTGCCGCCACGCGCTGGACGATCAGCTCACAGGTAAATCGGCCTCCCTGGCCCTCGGCTTGGCCGATGACCTTAAAGGTGTCTCCTCTTACCGTCAGCACAGGCGCCCAAGCCTCCAGTAGGTCTTCGGCAGTCAGCTGGATAGGCAACGCCGGTGAGGTCGTCACAAATGGTCTATTGATGCCCGCCGAAACCAAAGCCTGCTCGAGCAGTCCCGAACTCCCGAAAGCTTGCAGCGACGGATAAGGCCAACCGTGGCTGGGCTGGAGTTCGACGATTCTGCGGGCCAGTTCGACCAGCCAGGCTTCTTCCAGTTTACGGACGCATTGTTGACCGGCCAACCCCAAGAACGCCGGTGGACCGAGTAATTCCGCCCCCGCATCGGTGAGATCGACCGCGGACAAGGCGCCCCATTTCGCCAAAGTCGCTCCCGATGGCCTAGTAAAAAACAACGGGCCTCGAAGAGGCGACGGTTCAAACGGCCCACCCGCATCCGAAGCCCACACGCCCGTCGAATCACGGAGAAACGCCTCCCATGCCGCCGGTTCGCGTGAATTGACATTGAACGGACCGACCACCTGAAGCCCGCTCGCCGCCCCAGCGGAATCAGCAGAGACCGACGGCACCGAGGACGAGAGAAATGGGTTGTGTGATGTCACCCCGGCTTCTTTCACGGCGGGCGCCGCCCCGAAGAAGGATGAGTCCATCGACTGCAGCCAAGCCCTAGAGCCTATCACTTCAAGATGTCGCAACGTGCCCACCGAGAGGCGCGGCCAGCCAGGCACGTCCTTCAATCTTACCGAGGCGAAAGCTCCTACTTCCGCGGCGTCATGACGATTGGCACGCAAATCCCAAAGCGGCCCCATCAAAGGCGAGGCATCGTGATCGACGACATCCAAAGCCGCCATGATCGGCTGAGCGACCTCCCATTCGGCCGCATCGGAAGCATGAGTCAGGTCCCAGCGCACCGTCGCATGGATTCTGGAAGCAGCGGACCAAAGTTCCTGAGGCTCGCGCCGCCGCAACCTGACCCGCAAGCATGCCCGACGCTCCTCGATGACGTAACCCGAACTGTCCTCTCGTGAATAATCTTCTCCGGTGGTACGAATCAGGAAATCCGGGAAAGCGACGCCCTCCAGCGTGATCGCCGACGCGGCGGGATAATCCGTGATGGCATCGTCCCGGGCAGGCTCGCCTGCGTAAGGTCTGAGCCGCAGGCTGACCGGTCCGCGAAAGCGAACGGCGATTTCGATTCGGTCCGTGGGCAAGAAGGTGGTCGGGTCGGGGCGTCGCCATCCTGGCCCATGCATGGTCCGGTCTAGCTTCCAAGTCGTCTTCGTGAGGATGCGCGCCAGGCCTTGCGGCTGGGCTTCCGGCGAAGGACTCACCGAGGCGTACACCTCACCTGGAAGCAACCCACGTGAAGCCATCCCGTAGGTATGCGCATCGGTTATTTCCGACCAGAACCACAGGCCACGCTCGCGGAGACCTTGACTGATCACGCCAAAATCTTCCTGGGGACAGTCATCCAGATCCACGACGAACGAACTCTGGGCGTCGAGGTTCGTCACGGTGACCTCCGGCGCACCGACGATTTCGACCAAGAACATCTTCCCCTGTGGCCCGGCGAGGATCGGGACCGTCAACGGATTCCAGAGCACGACTGAGCCATGGAAGCGCAGACGATGCCGGCCATCGCTCCGTGAATTGAAGAACCCCATGCTCAACCGGAAATCCGTCAATACCGGCATGACATCCAGAGAGCGGCTCCCGTTGTGTAATCGGCCGAAGGGAAAACCCTTGGCGGGAATCTGTCCGAACGCCGGACCAACGAG
>CAIXQT010000073.1 GCA_903921665.1 uncultured Opitutia bacterium | reverse complement strand
TGTTCTTGAAAAAGGCCGACAGGAACTCGGTGTTGAAGCCTTCCTTGAGCACATACGTCCCGAGCGGCTTGCCGTTGAGGACCACGTAGGCGTGCGTGCAGCGCGAAGCCGGCACACCGGCCCGGCGGGCCATCTCGCCCGCGGCCATCTCGAGCAACATCGATCCGTCCTGCGCACAGTTGTTCAGCTGGAACTTGGAGAGGCCTCGGTATTCCTGGCCCTTCTTTGACTTGGCGGTGCGTACCGAGAAGCCGGGCCTCTCTTCCGTGATCTGGCGGAAGCTGCCGGCGGAGCCCTTGAGCTTCACCGAGCATTTCTCAAGGTTGACGCCGCCGGGCTCCTTCAACGTCAGCGTGACGTAGTCGCGGGGATTCTTCGCTAGCTTGTCGATGTTCTCCTTGGAGATATAAAGTTCGAGCTTCGGCACGGTCCCCGCGAAGAGCGCGTCAGGCGTGGCGTTGACGAGCGTCGGTTTCGGCACGAGCAGCGGCGGCAGCGTCTGGGCGGAGGCCGCGGCCGCGCAGACGAAGAGGAGACAGAGAGGGCGCAGGGATTCCACGGGCGGCGGGGTAAGTCAGGATGTTACCGCCGATAGGGAGAGGCAATAAGGATGAGGGTAGGGGATTTACCTGCGGCTATAAAAAAGCTCAAAGGGAAACCGGAGACCGGATGATTGGCTAGGGCCTCGGGTAGGGCGGCGATTGCCAACGCCGCCGTTCGAAGCCGCGGAGGGGAAGTTGGCGGGTCTTAGCTAGTCATACCAATCCCCGTATCGGTCTGCGCACGGACGCGATGTCATCGCGTCCCTACCTCAACCCACGGCCAATAAACCGGTCCCCCAGTGGTTGGTCTCCCTGCTTCGCAGCCTGCCAGCAGATCCCCGCCGCGCATCGCGCGGCCCTACCCGAACAACCCTGCCACGCTTTCCGTCAGCCCGCCTGGGCGCGACCGGCTGAGCCAGACGGCTTCATATTCTTGCTTAAGCTTCGCCTGTTCATCGGCCCCGGCAGGCTGGCCGCACGCGCGTCGCAGGCCGGCGCCGGCGAGGCGGGCGCCGAGGGAAAGCTCGGCGCGGATGGTCGCATCGCTGATTTTGGCGATGAGCGCTTCGGCTTCGGCGAGGTGCGACTGCGAGGTGGCGATTTCCGCGGAGGAGACGCCCTCGGTGAATTTCGCGAGCACGTCGGTCTTGGCGGTCAGGAAGTCCCAGGTGAGGCTCTTGTTGCGGTTCGCCTTGGCGATCCGGCCGTCGAGCGTGCCGAGCTGCGTGAGCGCCGTGGCGACGGCTTGGCCATCCGCCTCGGAGAGGTTGCCGAGGATCGCGCAGCCGGCGGCGAAGTCGGTCTTGGCGTTGGCGGCGAAGCCCCAGGCTTGCGCGAGGCCGGCGGCCATAGGCAACCACGCGGTCGGCCACGGCTGGTGGTGGCCGTTGTCACCCCAGGTGGTGAGCAGGATGCCGCGCGCTTCATGGCGCACGGCCGCGCCGACGGCTTCGGCCTGGTTCGTCAGCGCATTGTCGAGGCGCCCGGTGAAGCTCTGCCAGGCGCTCGTGCCCGGCGCGACGAGGTAGGCCCGGCCAAGCTCACGGAGCCGCCCGCATTGTTCCTTGAACGGATGGCCGGCGTCGTAACCCCAGACGACCGGCACGGCGTCGGCCGGCGCGTCCTGCGCGAGCGCGAGGTCTTCCAGCAGGATGTCGCCCCAGAACTGCACGGTGCGGCCGCGGTCGCGTCCGAGCGCGCACAGTTTCTTCAGATGGTCGAGGTAGACGCGATGCTTGCCGCGTTCGGCGACGGCCTGCTTGCTGAAGCCTTGCCCGAGCTCCCAAGGTTCGTCGCCGCCGATGTTCACCTGGCGGCTGCGGAAGTTCGGCAGATAGTCGTCGAGCAGCGCGGCCGCGAAGTCGACCGAGGCTTGGTCGGGGCGCAGCGTGCCGGGGAATTCCTTGAACTGTCCCGTGAGCGGGTGGATCCAGCCTTCGGGACATTCGGCCATCGCGCGGTAACGCGGGTGACGAAGCCAACGCTCCATGTGGCCGAAGGTGTTGAGGTTCGGCACGAGCTCGATGCCGAGCGCGGCGCAGGCGTCGTCGAGTTCGCGGATCTCCGCGGGCGTCAGCGGAGAGGCTTCCTTCCAGGCGTCTTCATGTCCGCGGAACGCGAAGGTGTGCTCGACGTAAAGCTGGAGCTGGTTGACGCGAAGACGGCCGAGCGCGCGGACGAGGGCCAGGAGTTCGGCCTGCGTCGGCACGCGCGTGCGCGAGACATCGAGCATGAAGCCGCGGACGGGTAGGTCCGGCGAGTCGGTGATCTCGAGATGGGGCAGCTCGTCGGGGTATTGTGCGGCGATCTGCCGGAGGGTCTGCGCACCGTAGAGGACGCCATGGGCGTCGCCCGCGCTGAGGCGGATGCCGCTCGCGAGGATTTCGATATGATAGCCCTCCGCGCCGCGCTCGGGCTTATGGACGATCCGGCAGGCGCCGTCGGCCGCCTCGGCCAGGGCGGCCCGGGCTTCCGTGATGGTCGACGGCAGGTTCTCTATAAAGAGGGCGGTCGGGTGGGGCAGGGGGGGCACCTTGAGCCACCCCCCGCGCAGGGTCAGTTCCCTGGGGCGGGGGAAGAACTTGAGCACCGGAAGGGCCATGGCACGAGGGTTAGCCCGAGGGGCTGGGCGGGCAAGACGCTAAGATGGACTTCCCGCTTGGAACAAAGACGGACTCGCCTACATCTATCCCCTTACCCCTACACCCATGGTACGCTCCTCCCTTGGACTCTTCCTCTTTGCCGCGGCCGCCCAGGCCGTGCCGGAAGGGTTCGTCATCCGCGAGTTCCTCGGCAACGCCCAGGAACCCGAAATCTATCCGACCGCCGTATCCGCCGCCGCCAACGGCGACGTCTACGTCTCCTCGGACAAGAACGGCTCGCTGGGCCATATCCCCGGCATGGGCCGCATCCTGATCGCCCGCGACACCAAGGGCGCCGGCGTCGCCGACCAGGTCATCGAATACACCAAGGTCGAGAGCCCTCGCGGCGGCCACTACGTCGGCGGCGTCTTCTATCTCGTCCACCCGCCCTTCCTCTCCAAGTTCCAGGACAAGAACGGCGACGGCAAGGCCGACTATGACACCGAGCGCACGCTGCTCGTCGACGGCCTCGGCGGCGGCATCGAGCACCCCCGCGGCGCCGACCACACCACCAACGGCGCCCGCATGGGCATCGATGGCTGGCTCTATATCGCCGTCGGCGATTTCGGCGCAGGTATCATTCGCGACAACGACGGCGCCATCGGCCTCGGCGACAAGAAGCGCGTGACCCTCTACGGCGGCGGCGTGATGCGCGTCCGCCCGGACGGCACCGAGCTCGAGAATTACACCGTGATGACCCGCAATATCTGCGACGTCGCCATCTCGCCGACCCTCGACCTCTTCTCCCGCGACAATACCAACGACGGCAAGGGCTGGAACACCCGCTTCCACCACTTTACCTCCTTGGCTGACGCGGGCTATCCCCGCCTGTACAAGAACTTCGCCGATGAGACCGCCCACCCCCTCGCCGATTACGGCGGCGGTTCCGGCACCGGCGGCCTCTACCTGAGCGAACCTGGCTTCCCCGGCGACTTCGGCGAGTCCCTCTTCACCTGCGACTGGACGACCGGCACGCTGCATCGCCACCCGATCACGCGCTTCGAAGCCACGTTCGTCGCGCAACAGGAGACCTTCGAGAAGGTCGCCCGCGCCACCGACTTCGACGTCGACGGCAACTCGCGCCTCTTCCTCGCCGACTGGCGCGGCGGCGGCTTCAGCTACCTCGGCAACGGCAAGCCCAGGTCGAAGAAGGTCATGAAGGACGGCAAGGAAGTCGAAGAGCCGATCTACTACCCGAACGGCACCGTCCAGCTCATCACCGCCAAGGACGTGAAGCCCAATGTCTACGTCGACGTCACCAAACTCTCCGACGCCGACCTCGTGAAGCAGCTTTCCTCGAAATCCGCCGTCCAGCGCCTCGAGACCCAGCGCCAGATCATCGACCGCAACAAGGCCGAGCTCGGCGAGCCCGTCCTCGCGATCGCGCAGTCCGGCTCCGAGCACCTTTACGCCCGCGTCGCCGCGATCTTCACCTATAAGCAGCTGCTCGGCGCCAAGGCTAACGCCGGCCTCGTCGCGCTCGCCAAGGACGCCGCCGTCCGCGAGTTCGCCCTGCGCGCGCTCGCCGACCGCACCACGCAGCTCGCAGGCGTGCCCGTCCAGCTCTTCGTCGACGCCTTGAACGATGCCGATCCGCGCGTGCGCCTCCAGGCCGTCATCGGGCTGCAGCGCCTCGGCGCCAAGGAAGCCGCCCCAGCCATGCTCGCCGCCGCCGCCAAGTGGCCCGCCGACGAAGCGAAGCTCGGCGCCGGCGAACACTACCGCCTCCCGCACACCGTCATCGCCGCGCTCGCCCGCCTCGGTAATGCCAAGGCCTGCCTCGCCGCGCTCGCCGATCCGGCCCAGCGCTTCATCGCCTTCCGGGCGCTGCAGGGCATCCACTCCGACGAAGCCGTCGACGGCCTCCTGGCGCTCAGCCTGAGCGGCGATGACGAAGCCCGCTTCGGCGCGGTCGCGACCCTCGCCCGCCTCTACCACGTCGAGAAGCCTTGGAACTACAAGGATTGGTGGAGCACCCGTCCGGACGACCGTGGCCCTTATTTCACGCCGGACGTCTGGTCCGCCACGCCGCGCATCCATAAGGGTATCGAAGCCGCTTACGCCAAGCTGCCCGGCAAGCTGCGCATGGCCTCGCTGGAAATCCTCGCCAAGAACCGTATCGCGATCACCGACCTCAAGCTGGAAGGCCTCGATCCGCTCCGCCTTGCGATGGCCACGCAGACCCTGCGTCCGGCCGACCAGGCCCTGCTCGTCGACGCCGCCCTCCAGGCTAACCGTAAGTGGGAAGAGCGTCTCGATTGCTACAAGGCCTTGCTCAAGGTCGAAGGCGAAGCCGGCCTCGAACCCCGCGTGAAGGTCCTCGCCGGCTGGTCCAAGGAGGCTACGGCGCCGGCTTCCGCCACGCAGGCGATCAGCGACTTCATCTACGAGGCCGAACGAGGCAACCAGGTGAACAAGCTCCGCTCGATGGCCAACAAGGCCGATGACGCCTCCTCCACGATCCTCTGGAAGGCGTTGCTCAACGTGCTCAGCAGCCCGCTCACCAAGGACCAGCAGAAGAAGGCCGTCCGTGGCCACGTCGACAAGAATCCCCGCGACCTCGGCTTCTTCCACGCCATCACCGACCTCGGCCTGACCGGCTTCGACAAGCAGCTCGAGGAAGGCATGAAGGGCGACAACGTCATCCAGATCAAGGCCGCTCAGGCCGCGCTCGCCGCCGGCAAGCTCGCCGCCGCCAGCAAGGGTAAGAAGATCGCGCAGCTCGACGCCAAGGTCGTCACGAACGCGGCCCTCAAGGGACGCGGCAACGTGAAGAACGGCCAGCGCCTCTTCACCCAGCAGGGTTGTGTCGCCTGTCACGCCGTCGACCTCGCCGCCGAACAGAAGGGTCCGTACCTCGGCGCCGCCGGCGCGAAGTTCCCCCGCGAATACCTGATCGATTCCATCCTCGACCCGAACAAGGTCGTCGCCCAGGGCTTCCAGACGGTCGTCTTCCAGATGAAGAACGGCCCCGACCAGATGGGCTTCGTCACCGGCGAAGCCGATGGCGTGGTCACTCTCCGCAATATCGCCGGCCAGGTCTCCAAGATCAAGCGCGACGACGTGAAGTCCGAGAAGCACCTCCCGCAGTCGATGATGCCCGCCGGCCTCGCCGCCGGCCTCACCGTCGACGAGTTCACCGCGCTCATCGAGTATCTCGTCACGCTCAAGTCGATCGGGGGCTGAGGAAGGGCCAGGGCCAGAGCTAGGGCTCGGGCCAGGTAAGATGAGAGGGCGCCTACGGGCGCCCTTTTTGTTTTGGCTGGGTCGGCTCTGCCTCGGGTAGGGCGGCGATTGCCATCGCCGCCGTTCGACGCCGCTGACGGGGAGTCGTCGGGCCTTGGTTTGCCCTATCGACTTCCTGGATTCGTCCGCGAACGGACGTGATGGCAATCACGTCCCTACCCGCAGCACCCCCCGGTTTCCGGTCTCCCTTTGAGCCCCTGTGGCCGCAATGACGTATCCTCCTATCCAGATACGTAGATGCTTACTTGCCTTTACGGCCGAACCCCCTTTGTTTCCCCTACCTTATGGCAAGCCACGCT